>JAPLIO010000050.1 GCA_026389055.1 Candidatus Melainabacteria bacterium
ATGAGAGGGCTTTTTTAAGATTGTGCCATTGAGGTGAACACACCCTTCTAAAATGAGGCTTTTCAACCGTTCCCTAGAACACAGCGGGGTGGCAAGCACGGTTAATGCCTTATCCAACCGAAAACCCACTAAATCCTCCGTAATAACAAAACGAAGTGGTTCCAGATGTTCTTCAGAAACATCTATATCATCTACAGGGTGAAGGGGCGTTAGAATCATAGTCGTTCGTTCGATTGGGCGGTGGAAGCATTGACCCGTTTCGCCACATCGCTAGCACATAGAACGGTTTGGGTTTCATGGTCTAGGTAAGGCGGTGCGGTTTCAGTTGTTTCAAGCGGTTCAGCTTGGGTGAATTTCTCAGGAAGCAAGGTATCAATTAGCAACAAAGTACACCCCACGGAAATAAACACATCGGAACAATTAAACACGGGGAACTGGGCAACGGCAATATAATCTGTCACGGCACCTGTTAGGGTACGGTCTAACCAGTTGTTCCATCCGCCCGCTAGTAGTAGGGCCATACTGGTAACTTGCAGCGGAGACTTTAATACCAACCGATGATAAACGTAAAGAGTCATGCCTAACAATAGCAGCCCTGTTAAGGTGCTTAAAACCCACATAGGTAAAGAAGCACCCGCACTAAAGGCAATGCCCGTATTTTCAGTATGAAACAGGGTTAACCAAGAGGGAATAAGCGGTATAGTAGCCCCTACTGGCATGGCTACCATCACAACCAGTTTAATTAGCCCTTCAATTAAAAACGCATCTAGGGCAATAGCCGTTAGCTTCAGTTGCAAGGATTTCACCTTGTGGGTGGCACAAATGTTTGCATCGGTTTGTGGTTGAAAGAAAAACACGCAAAGGGGCTTTCAAATTAAAAAAAGAGAGGAAAAACTGGATTGAGTATAGCACAAACCTAAGGTAAAGAAGAACGCTTCAATGTAACAATTTAGAAATAGAAGAACAGAAAGCCCTACCTACTAACCGATACCGATAGCAATAAGCGTGTGTATTACTTCAACAAACAACTATTTTTACTTGAATCCGCCGAATATTAAATGAAAGGGTTCTTTACAATGATGGTTTCTAACGGATTTAATTTTCCCCCTAACGGCTACTACAATCCGCCTAAACCCCCAATAACAACAAAGAATTATCAAAACGCCCTTACTTATGGCGACGATAAACGCTATGGTGGTAATGGCGATGGTAAATTAGACGCCACAGAACTAACATCTATCAAAAAAGTGTTTGATTACGCTGCCGATTATTACAAAAATATGTATCAACAATCTGGCGATGTGAAATACATGGCGTGGTCTGACCACTACAGCAGAGATTCTAAAGCCACTGATAACATGAGTAAAAATTTCGGTGCTTTTGCAACAAATATTAATCCCATGCCAGGTGGTGGGGATTTTAAAATAACGAAAGAGGGTATTGATCAATTAGCCAATAAGGATGGTAACGGTAACACGATTTCATTGAATGATTTGGCTAAAACCCGTTTTTCAGGGTTTCAAAACGATAAACTAGCCACAACCCATTATCAAGACGTAGTAAAATACGGCGATGATAAACGGTATGGTGGTAATGGCGATGGTAAATTAGACGATACAGAATTAGCCAATATCAAAAAAACGTTTGATTATGCTGCAGACTATTACAAGAATCAAGCGACTACCGCTAACACGGCAGATGAAAAAGCCAAGTTTACGGCATGGTCTAACTATTATGCTAACGATGCTAAAGCAGCTACAAATATAGACCGTGAATCTAATTTATTTATGCAAGATGGCGACCCTAGCAAGCCTGTCAATGGATCAATTCCTCCTGTAAAAAACCCATTAAATCTGACTGTTGACAGAATTCAAGCATTAGCCAATAAAGATGGTAATGCCAACACGCTTTCTATTCAGGATTTAGCCAAAGCACAATATCCTAACTTTACAGACAACGGTCAACCACAGATATTCCCCATGCCTTACGGTGGGAATCCTCAGTATGGTGGGTATCAACCGCAATACGCTGGGTATCAGCAACCGATAGATTATAGCCAGCAACAAGCTATGTATTATAATCAACAACCGCAATACGCTGGGTATCAACAAGCCATGTACTATAATCAACAACCTCAATATGATCCGTATCAAATCAAGATAAGCGATGATCCAGAGCTGGAAGCGAAGCTAAATCCTGGAATGCTAAGACAGTATCCTGCCTATAACGAAATTACACAGGGTAATCCGCAACGAGAAGTGAATTTTCGTGTATTTTTAAGCCAAAGATCTGAATTATCTTCATTATTCCTTGAGTCTATCGCTCAAAACCCTGCCAATGGACAACAAGTTCTTGCGGATCTAGACCAATACTTTAGCTCTTACCTAACAAGGATAGGTCCTCGTTATGGTAGGTTCGATCCTGTTAAGGGTTCTCTAGTTTGATGATCTGATACCAATTCAGAAATTAAATAGCGTGTTTTCTAAAAACGCCAGCCGATGCGAAGATTGATGTAGTAGGAGGGTTTCAAGCCCTCCTACTACAATAATTTTATCTAACAGTTATCGCCTCAATAACTTAGCCAACACCCTCTGTTGGATGGATTGGTTGAATGTTGGCTAAAGTTTGGTTTTAGCTTGCCGATAAGTAACTTGTACCCTTCTTTCTTACTCACAGCACTATACTATAGGATACTTTTATGATATGTTCAAACCAGCAACCAGCAACCAGCAACCAGCAACCAGCAACCAGCAACCAGCAACCAGCAACCAGCAACCAGCAACCAGCGTAAGCTAGGCTTTACGTTATCAGAACTACTAGTTAGCTTGGCAGTTTTAGGGTTAATTGCAGGCTTAACCGTACCTTCAGTTGTGGTGGCGGTAGAAAAGTCAAGAACTAAAGCAGTACAGAAAGAAACCATACAAATCATTTCATCTGTTATACAAGACGGTGTTTTAACTGGCGATTTGTCTGCAATAACGAACCTAAACACTGCAAACCCTACAGACCCACTAGTGCAGTTTTTTACCAATAAACTAAATGCTAAACAGTGTGTAAGAGGTGATAATACAGCGCCTTGTAATTTTAATTGGTGCAATGAATTTCCACGCTACGACAATCATTCCGCTAGATGGGTTTTACCCAACGGAGTCCAAGTATCGATTCCATCAGGCTATGCCAGTGATGTGGCTCTTATGTTCGCAATAGATACGAAACCTGAAAATAATGGGCGTAGTATTTACGCAGTTGGTGGCGATCAATTCTATTTAATGTGCAACCGTCAAGAAAATACCACCCTTACTGGTTGGAGTTGGGCAACAAGTATCGTTCCCCTTAAAGGGGGGTTCTGTGGTTTGGTTGCTGGTTTTCCACACTCTAATTGGCTTTCTTCTTAGCAATAAAAGGGTTGCTTAAAACCAACAGGTGCAATTATCGCCTCAATAACTTAGCCAACACTCGTTGTTGGACGCCTTCAATACCAGGTACTTTCAAAGTATGGCTAACAACCCAGTAAGCAGGGGCACCCAAGGTTAAAGTCAACAGCACCTGCAAAACAGGCACGCCCCAAGGGGCAATCAAACTGGTTTTAGGCAACCAATCCACCACAGGCAACGCCCAAGGCTGATGCACCGCATACCCAACCGCCGCCATCGGCACAACCGCCACTAATAGCTTACCCAACACGGAAAGCAGCCGCCCTGTAGGCAACGAAGGGTAAGCCCCTCGTTTGAGCAACACCGAAAGCAAAAACCAGTTAACCGTAGTTATTAACGTAACTGAAAGCGTTAACCCGCCTACGCCTAAATTCATCCACTGCACGATGAATAACCAGTTGAACAACGCTTTAAAGCCAATGGCTAAAATACCCACAATTAATGGCGTTCGGGTATCGCCAAAGGCATAAAAAACCCGAGTCAGCGTATCTCTCGCAAAATAGGGAATCATTTGAAACGATTGGTACAACAACGCCAGCGTTACCATGCTCACATCGCTAGCATCAAACGCCCCGTGTTGAAAGACGCCCGAAACCAACGCCCCAGAAAAGAAGATAAATAACACCATCAGCGGTAGGGTTACAAACCACAATCCTCCAATGCTCGTAACCACAGCATCATCCAGTTCATCGAGCCGTTTTTCGTCGACCAGTTTAACCATACGAGGGAATAACGGCACCAATAAAGCCGTTTGAAGCACACCAATAGGCAGTTGAATCAACCGATTGGTCAGCACCACGGCAGACCATCCGCCTCCGGGTAGGAACTGGAGAAACGCCATATCCACATAAATAAGCCCTTGCCCAATGGTGGTGCCTAGCATGGCGGGCCAAAGCAGTTCAAACCATTCCCTAATTTTAGGGTCTTTGAAGCCTTCTAGGCTGGGTTTGAGGGAAAAGCCTTTTTTCAGATATTCAGGCAATTGCAACACCAACTGTAAAAACGCCCCTAGCAACGAGCTATACGCCAATAGCATACCGTCAGAATCTGCAGGGAAGACCAGCAGGGCGATAATCATGACTAAGCTCATAATAGCGGGCGAAAGAGCGGGCCAAATGTAGACTTGTAATAGATTTAACGCCCCATATAAAAAGCCAACCAACGCCCCAATGCTGATAATGGGTGCCATTACTTGCAGTTGGGCGGTTGCCGAAGTAATCAACGAAGGGTCGGCTTTACCACCTAAAATGAGGCTCATAATGGGCTGGGCAAACCAACAGGCTAGTAGGCTTAGCCCGCCGAAAACCAATGCCATCAGCGTACAAAGCACGCCCGAAAGTTGTTTGGCTTTGAGGGAAGGTGTGCCCACGTCATCAGGGTGGTGGCGGTCTAATAGTTTGGAGAAAATGCTAACGGTTGCCGTATGGAAAGGCCCACCCATACCCCCCAGCAGAATCAGCGAAAATTGGGGTAGTTGGAAGGCGGCGAAGTAGGCGTCGCTAGCTAGTGAAAGCCCGTAGACTTTCACTAGTAGCCAATCTCTGCCAAAGCCTAGTAGCTTGCTGGCTAATAGTAGTACTGCCATGAAGGTGGCTGCTTTAAGGAGGGTTCTGCCTGCAGACGTGCTTTTGGAAGGGGGTGTTTCGGGTTCTGAAGGGGTGGGGTCTGCTGGTATTTCGTCGAGAATTTGAGGGTTTGTCATAGTGGGGAAAGGGGGGCTTTCTAGCGGAAGAGGATGCTTTGTCTACCATACAAAAAAAGTAAGTTAAAGACAAACCTTATTCAGGGTTAAAGGGTTGCTACTTCATCAGGTATAAGGGGGCTTGCCAACAAATCTTGTCTTTGCTTTAATAGAAGGGTATCCAGCGTTTGAGGGTGCGTTTTATGCGGAGATAACTCAATTGGTAGAGTACTTGCCTTCCAAGCAAGATGTTGCGGGTTCGAGCCCCGTTCTCCGCTCCATAAAACCCTAGTAGGCATCGTCATTTCTAGGGTTTTACTGTATATCGGGGTTAGGATTGGCTTTATAACTAAAATACGGCAGGTGCATTGTGTTGTTTTAAGATGGAGTTATCATCACGTTATGGAATAGCATAGCGTGCAGCCTTTAAGTGGGAAGGGTTGTACCTCTCGCCTACACCAATGGTTATTTCATAGTGAGAAATTTACAAAACACGCTATCGAAACAAAGAATTTAAACCGTGGCTAACGCTTTCAATTGCTGATGAATCAGCACTAAATCGTCATCGGTAACCGTCTTTTTCTCATCGGCTACGGCTTTAAACAAGCCAAAAATGGTGGCTAATTCTTCGGTGGTTAGCTCAAAGCCCAAGGCATTCAACCGCATCCGCAACGCTGCACGCCCTGAACGAGGCCCTAACGGCAAGGCTACAGCAGGAATACCCAACATTTCGGGTTCCATAATTTCGTAGGTGTTACGCCCTTTTAAAAACCCATCTTGATGAATACCACTTTCGTGGGCAAACGCATTCCGCCCGACAATCGCCTTGTTAGGCTGTACAGGAATACTCGTCAGTTGGCTGACCATTTGGCTGGTTTCATAAAACGCACTAGGGTTAATGCGAGTATGTAACCCTTCAAAGGCTTGTTCACGCACTTTTAACGCCATGACCACTTCTTCCATAGCGGTGTTGCCTGCCCGTTCGCCAATACCGTTAATGGTACATTCAATTTGCCTAGCCCCATTAACCACCGCCATTAAGCTATTGGCGGTAGCCAAGCCTAAATCGTTATGGCAATGCACGGAAATAATGGCTTTATCGATATTCGGCACCGTATGTTTTACCCGATAAATTAACTGTCCATATTCATGGGGCAACGTATAGCCCACGGTATCTGGCAAATTGACGGTGGTAGCCCCTGCATTAATGACGGCTTCAATAATAGCTGAAAGAAATTCGGGGTCTGTCCGCCCAGCATCTTCGGCGGAAAATTCAACATCTTCGCACAAACTTTTAGCAAACTGCACGTGTTGTACGGCGATGGCTAAAATTTCATCTCTCGTTTTTTTGAATTTGGCTTGAATGTGAATATCGCTGGTGCCAATGAAGGTGTGAATTCTTGGGCGTTTGGCTATTTTTACGGCATCCCACACGGCTTGAATATCGCTTTGCATACAGCGGGCTAACCCGCAGATGGTTACACCTTCAATTTCCGCCGCAATTTGCCTAACGCTTTGGAAATCTTCGGGGGAAGAGGCTGGGAAGCCTGCTTCAATAACATCGACGTTTAGCTTGGCTAGTTGATGGGCGATTGCTAGTTTTTCGGCAGATTTTAACGCTGCCCCGGCGGACTGTTCCCCATCCCGCAAGGTAGTATCAAAAATAATGACTCTGTTCGGGTCGGTGGCGGGGTGGGGCATGGGTTAATTCCTTCACACTAATAAAGAGAGGCGACTATATTCTCTTTATTATATACAAGAAAAAAGAGGATGCCTAGTTTTAATTCACCGTTATTTCCCTGATTTTCTTCTGTTGTCTTCTTTGCAAAGCATTTGGCAGTTTTTGGCATCCGTCTTTCCGCCTTCATGCCAAGGGGTTATATGGTCAGCTTCCATAGCTCCAATTTCAAAATGTTCGTTACAAACAACACAAATACCCTGTTGTTTTTCGTAGGCTTCTCGTTTTTGCTTATCGCTGAACGCTCGTATGCTCAAATACTTTTCTTTTCGGGTTAGAACGTAGGTATAAATGCCTTTTTTGTTACCCACATCTTCATCTTGCATCAGGTCAGAAACTTCTGCCTCTAGTTTTGCGGAATCGAAGTTTTGAGTTTTAAACTCATTGTAAAGAAAGCCCCAATCGATACCCTTCATTTCTTTACGATAGGTTGGAAAAACCGCCTTCACCCAACTAATGACCGCTTGAAAATAAAGCCATAGTTCGTTAGCGTTTGGCTCCTGTTGATGAGTTGCCATGTAGTTTTCTATTTTATCTTGGCTTATCCATTTAATGGCTGTTTCAAAATACTCTTGCCGAATGGCACTCCCGCTCAAGTAATCCCCACCCAGACCATGAGCCGCACACCCATTTTTGCTAAAGTGTCTTTTCGCATCCGTTACCCATTCGCCTGAATAAACAGCGTTTCTTAATTCTTGTTCAGTCAGTTTTTCACCAGCAATGTTGATAATTTTAAACCATGCTAGTTTTTCACTATCGGTGCCTGTACACCAATAAATCATGAGTTTGTAGTTCAGTATTTTTTCTCGTTCATCTTTTTGTAAATTGTGAAAATATAGCCCATTCAGAGAAAAATCACCATTCACGTACTGAGCAATTGAAATGGTGCGTTGTTGCCCATCTATTACTTCAAATCGATCGTCTTCACGAACTGCCCAGTAAAGCACATTGAGTGGGAAATCTTGGTTAATGGTTTCAATAACAGCGTCTCGTTGCTTATCTTTATAAACAAATTCTCGTTGATAAGGGGGGCGAATATCTAGCTTGCCGTTATAGCCAACAACGCCGTCTGTCGGGTTATCTTTGTAGCCTTCGGTCAATTCACGGATGGTAATTTCTTTGAGTTCTATTTTCATTATTACTCTTCTTTTGGATGCGTAAGTAATTTTTTGTTTTTAACAATTATCCGAAAATAAGGTGGTTTACCATTTATACATAAATCCTTATCATCATCACCTTTTCTGAATTTAACAATCTCAAATTGAGCGGGATTGTATTTATCCATAAAAGTAATTGGTACACCGATATAACCTTCATAATCAGCAGGAATATCCTTGGTTTTATCCACATTGATAGCGTCAAAATTATCATATTTTGGATATTCTTCAGGGGTGTATTTTTTGTATAATACTAAATCTTCGTGTCGTTCGTCGTAATCCAAATTAGTAAACCAACGCACGCCTTTTACCCGAATAAATTTATTACCACTTTCGTCAATCCTAGAACCTACGGCATTAAGCGGATAATCATTAGGCACACCAAATTCTCTATCCCCACTCTTGATACTTGCACCGAACCAAAGTTTATCTTCTTTAACAAGCCTGAAAATTTCTTTGTAGGTAATGGCGTTCATACTGCCGATAATCAAAAACTTTTTGTCGTGTTCTATCAGCTGGGCAACATATTCTCTAAATAACGAAAACGGCGGGTTGGTTACCACAATATCCGCCTGTTTCAGCAGTGCTATGCTTTCTTCGCTTCTAAAATCACCATCACCCTTTAGGGGTTTAATCCCTATCTCTTCCGCATCGGGTATAAAGTTGCCGTTTTTATCACCTTCATACTCCAAATAAATCGCTTGTTCTGCATTGTTTTGACTGAACAAATCCATTTGCTGGCTTTTATAACAAGTCGCCATGAGTTTTTTGAGACCAAGATCTTCAAAACCGTAAGAAAAATAATGGAAAAATTTGCTGACTCTTGGGTCATCGCAATTACAATACACAACCTTCCCTTTGAAGTGGTCTTTATAATGCTTTAGCTCTCGTTCAATATCTGCAAGTTGGGTGTAAAACTCATCTTTTTTAGAGTCTTTTGCTTGGTGTAAGTTTTTATTTGCCATTGTGTACCACGTTCATATCAAAATGAGTAAACTTTTTATCAATATACCATGCCTGTATTAAAGTATCAACAATCAGCAGGCTTAACACCTAGCGTTTTTTGATGAATATGGTAGGTTATCGCTTCGGGTTAGGGCTTGCTTCATGGGAGGTGTTCTTTTTACCCCTACAAAAGGAGGAAACGCATCGGCAAGGGATGGTCGTTTTGACTGGGAGGTACAACGGTTAAACTTTTAGATAACCCCTTTACCTAATGGACGTTTTTCCCTCTGAAAATAGGTTAAAATAAAAAAGATAAGAAAATAGCGTATTGCCTTAAGCACAAGGAAAGGTTTACTTACCCATGTTCAATTTTTATGAAGATAGCACGCCACTAGCCACAACCGTTAGTCTTTCTGAAACAGGCGAACTAATTGAAACGGCAGCCCTTCCGCCCATACCTGATTTATGCCATAAGTGCGGACGGTGTTGTAAATCCGCCACCACATTTCATCAACACGAAAAAGTAACCGCCTTAGCCGCCGAAGGTAATTTTGAAGCACAAGAATTTTTACGGGTGTTTAAACCCTACCCTAGCATTGAAGCCGCCAGAGCCGTAGTGCCTGAACAAGTAGACCAAGTACTGGAAGTTGCCAGCAGAAGAGACGATATGGACGCCGAAAAAGTAACCTTTTACTATTGCGACCACGTTACCCCCGAAGGGCTATGCGGTATTTATGAAACCCGCCCCCGTTGCTGTAAAGATGCCCCTTCCCACGGCTGGGCAGCCATGCCCCCAGGGTGTGGCTTTGAAGGGTGGCAGTTTTTAGACCGTGAACGCCAAAAACGCATGATTAGAGACCTAAAAAGCCAAGCCCATATTCTAGCAGCCGCTTCCATGGATGGCGTTAGCCACCCAACCCGCCCCGATGTTTCACTGGAAACCTTAGCCCAAGAAATTGACGCTAAAATTAAGCCGTGGAAGCGGTTTGGTGCCGATTTTTGGTAGCGGTTAATTGTCGCTTGCGTTTTTCGCTGGTTGGTTTGTCATGGGGTGCCTGTTTGGGCACCCCCCGACACCCCCCGCAAATTCAGGGGCAAGCCCCTACGGAAAGACCGCCCTAAACGCCACCCGCCTATGCCACCAGAAGGGCATTGACGGCGGGATGTTCTTTTTGCCCCTGCGGTGGACGGAACGCATCGGCAGCTGCAGAGCAAATGCGATGGTCGTTCCTACTGGTGGTACTAAGTCCAAAATTTTTTAATTAACATAACACCCAACGGAGAAAATTGAGATGATGATACTGGAAGAACCGCCCGAAGGAGGCTTCACGCTAGCCCAAACCGTTGATGGGTTAATGAAGTTACCCCAACACCTGTGCAAACAACGAGGGCTATGCTGTAAAGTAGCCGTATTCAAAGGGCTTTCAAGCCACGAAGAGTTATTAAAGCAAGCGAGCATTGCTGGCGAAGCAGGCGAAATGGCGAGAGATTTTGCTAGCATCTTTGTGCCTTATGAACAACTTGAACCCGTCAAGCAATTAGCCCCCGATTTTGTAGAAACCGTCCAGAAAATTGCTGAAAAACGAGGCGATAACCCTGAAGCCATTACCTTTTATGCCTGCAAAAACCTATTGCCTTCAGGGCGTTGTGGCGTGCATGAAGACCGCCCCACGGGCTGTAGAAGCTACCCCATTCCGCATAGTCGATCTGTATTTCATAAAGGGTGTGGGTACGAAGCCCAAGCCAAGGAAAACTGGGGGGTCATTATGGAAATTCTGGAGTCAGTCGGCATGGCAGATGATTATCGGTAAGGGGTGTAAATCAAATAATAATTTTACGCTTCCTAACTGATATTGTGGAGTGGTTAATTGCTTCGGGCTAGGGCTTTATGGGGGGTACCATTTGGGTACCCCCCACACCCCCCGCAAAA
>JAPLIO010000195.1 GCA_026389055.1 Candidatus Melainabacteria bacterium
GGCGGAATGGTTGAGAATAAAGCGAATAATCTTGAGAATCGTTCTGTGGCTGAGAAGAACCCCCACCATAACCCCCTTCGGGTGCTTGATTGTAATTATTCCTAGGTTCAGGGGCGTAATTGTTTTGCTGATAAGAACCGCCACCACCACCTGATGCAGGGGGTTCGTCTACCGTACCCGCATGCTTGTGCAAGCAAACAGGACAAATCATCCGTTTTGGGTTTTTTGTTTGAAAAAGAACACCACATTTAGAGCAAGAATTTGTATACATGTTAGAATTAGGTCGCCTCGTCAAATCAAAATAAATAAAAGTAATCAATCAAAAAAAACAGGTGTAAACCACTTAAACAGAGTCAGTTAGGTCGTTTATCATCAATCAAAAATTAAAACACCCCAATAATTTGTTGTAAGCCCATAGTACCTCTAGGTTTTGTTGTAAGTAATGCAAAGTAATGTTAGCAAATAATCAAGATTCAAAATAGAATGAACAACGGAGAAGGAAGCAGATGCTTTAAAAAAATTGGCTATCTCCACACCGCAACAGTCGATGGGGTTTATTTTAACGGACGCATACAATGCTATCAATCGTATTTTCTCAACAATCAAAACTTTATATCGCTGATAATGCAGACACAATATAAAAATATTTACTTAAATACAAGATACCCTTTAAATCGAAAAAAAGCAAGTCAATCTTTAATACTTTGAGTAAAAAAAGGGCAATTGTAAAGAAAATAAGCAATAGATGAGATAAGCAGAGGATAAAATGCACGAAAGCCTTCTAACCAGCCATAGATTGTTGTAAACTAAATACCATGTATTACTTACTACCTAATACCATTTTCAAATAGGAATAGCGTTAGATGGATACTAGGCACTGGCAAGTAAAAAACCGCAGGCGTACACAGAAGTACGTTGAGGATTTTTTGCTTGGCGGTAACAACGTAGACACTGACGATAGTTCTATTTGAAATTGGTATAAGATGTTTCAAAGGAATCTTCTCTTATGCCGAATTCAACGGCTGATTTTCATATGCACACCGTTTTTTCCGATGGGTCTTCTCAGCCAGAAGCCCTATTAGAAGCCGTTGCCAAACAAGGCGTTACCACCGTTGCGGTAACAGACCATGACACCATGGCAGGGTATGAACGCTTAACCCCTAAAGCCCAAGAGCTGGGCTTGAACCTCATTCCGAGTATTGAAATTAACACCCATTGGGGCGATGTAGATGTGCATGTGCTGGGCTATTACACCAACCCCGAAGGCAGTTTGCTAAAAGAAGTAATGGAACAACACCAAAAAGCCCGTCGCATTCAAATTCGGGCAATGGTGGAAAAAATTAACAAACTAACCAATATTAAAATTTCGCCCGAAGAAGTGGAAGCCCTTTCCCACCCGCAAGGGTCGTTAGGCAGGCCCCATGTGGCTAAAATTTTGTACGAAAAGCGAGCCGTTAAAACTATTTCAGAAGCCTTCAACAAGTTTTTAAAATCAAACTGTTCAACTTATGTTACTCGGGAAACCGTTTCTCCGCACGAAGCCGTGGAAGCCATCTACGAAAGTGGGGGGATACCCGTTGTAGCCCACCCAGGGCTGGCAGATGGGATTGATAAGCTGGTGCCTGAACTGATTGCTTACGGGCTATGCGGGCTGGAAGCTTATCATAAAAGTCATAATCCGCCATTGATAGAGTACTTTTGTACTATGGCGGAAGACCATGATTTAATTGTAACAGGCGGAACCGATTTCCATGGCTTGCCAGAGCAGTACCCCAATAGCCATAGCCGTTTAGTGCTACCCAAAGCGACCACTGACATTATGAATACACTGTGGACAAAACGCCATAGTGCCACGCTAAGAACCGCTTAGCCAGTTGCTTTAGGGTTAATTTGGTTCGCTAGTAGCTTATTGTATGTTTCTTGCGTGGTAGGTTCTGTTGCTCCTGCTGTTGTAGTTGTGGCTGATTGCATGGCTGTAGCGATGGTCTGTGCTAAATCTTTACCAGACCCATTTAGGTTTTCAGGATTAGCCAGTGCTGTAGTTATAGCCGTTAAAACTTGTGTTAATTTAGTAACTTGTTGTGAAAGAGCCGTTAATTGCGGAGAACCTGCTACGCCTGCAGTAGCCCCTGCTATCGAACCAGCTTGAGCCCCTAAAGTACCTGCTACTTGCTGATAGATGGGCAGAAGCCGTTGCATTCTAGGGTCTAACAACGCCTTAGGATCTTGGGAAAAAGTTTTCATCAGAGTGAGAAACCCTTTCAAATCTTTAGGCTGACCAGTGGTGGGATCTGTTTGGAGAGCAGCTTCAGCAGCATCTAACCCAATGCCTAACGCCATTGAAGTCATCGTAGAAACTTGGGCAAACCCATATTGGTTGGTTGTAATGGTTGGTGGTTTTAGCCCTAACCTACCTGCTGCTAGTGCTGGGTTAATACCCCCGTTGGCAGCCTCTAGTAAAATTTTTGTTTTTTCATCATAAATACCCATGTTAAGATATTTTTGGGAAAGTGTATTGGGCATGTTACTAAAGTTTAGAGTGGGATTGGTACCAGCGAGGGTTGGGTTTTGCCCAATAGAAGCCATCGCATTGGTTGGCATGCCATTGGTGGGAAGTCCAAATCCGCCGCCTTGATAAGCAGGACGAGTGGTAGTAGCAAAAGATTGTTGAATAGGTTGTACCATGGTGAGGGTGGTCTTTCTGTTGATTGGGTAAGGGTAATGTTGAAACATCATTGATTAGCATGACTTAATAAAAACAACTGGCAGATAAAAATTGCCTGTTTTTAAAAAGTAGACATTATTTAAACTTTTAATTGGTTTCATTAGTATAAAAAGCAACAAAAAAGCCGATACAATAATGTATCGGCTTTTGAGTTATTCACTTTGTATGGGGGGGTAATATGCCCTACTTCCACAAAGAAAAAATAATGGCATCAACAGTTATAACAACCATTGAAAATAGGGTTTTCCGTCGAATTAATCAGTTGGGATTAATACTGTATCAATGACGTGAATAATACCGTTGGTTGCATAAATATCGGTCTTCGTTATTTGAGAATTATTCACGTAAGGTTTACCACCTTTAAGTGAAACTGCTAAGCTAGAGCCTTCAACGGTTGCAATGGCAGGTGTTTTCAATACAGTAGCAGCATTCAATGGCTTACCAGCAACATGGTAGGTTAAAATCTTTGTTAATTTAGCCTTGTTTTCAGGCTTCAATAAACTTTCTACCGTACCAGCAGGTAGCTTTTTGAAAGCGGCATCTGTTGGGGCAAAAACGGTAAATTTAGATTCTTTAGAAGCCAATGTTTTATCTAAACCTGTTGCTTTTAAAGCAACAATTAAGGTGTTAAATGTACCAGCTTTTTGAGCAGTTCCAACAATGTTGGCTGAAGCTGAAGCGAAAGGGCAACCTTTTGAAGCTGTTTTTGCTACACTATGGTGGGAATCGTTTGCATTAGCGGTTAATAACGAAGAAACTGAAACTGAACCAGCTACAAAAAGAGCAACCAGAGAAAGTTGACCTAGTTTAGATAAAAACATACGTATTTAACCTTTCAGAAAACAAACTAAACAATAAAAACTAAGAGTTTTTAAGTAATCACTCTTAGTTTTCAAACTTATTGTAGTGTACGCTACTATTTTCGTTTCTTGCGTATTCGCAAATTAGCAGTAGCATAATACTTTCTTAACGTTTAATCATTCGGCATGAGGACGGTATCAATCACATGAATAACGCCGTTAGTCGCATAGATGTTGGTCTTGGTTATTTGGGAATCATTCACAAAAGGGTTACCTTCTTTGGTGGAAACCGCCAAATTAGACCCTTCAACCGTACCAATTAACTTCATCTTCAATACAGCACCTGCGTTTAATGGTTTTGAGACCACATGGTAAGTTAAAATTTTGGTTAATGCCGCTTTGTTTTCAGGCTTTAACAAATTTTCCAACGTGCCTACGGGTAGTTTACGAAACGCATCATCTGTAGGAGCAAAGAAGGTAAATTGGGTGTTTTTATTTGACAACGTTTTATCTAAACCAGTGGCTTTTAAGGCAACAATCAGCGTTGAAAAAATGCTCTCGTTTTGAGCCGTTTCAACAATGTTGTAGGGCGTTAAAACGCTACTCGTTATCTTGGGCGACTGTTTAAGGCCTACCAGTTGAGGGGTATCGTTAGCCATTGCCGTGGTTAGGGAGGTGAATTCAACAACGCCCGTAAGGGCTAAAATAGCTAAAGCCTTTGTGGAAAAGGAACGCTTTAACATGGCGTAGTATCTATCCTTTCTTCGTTTTATTGAGAATCTTATTGTAGGGTACGAAGTGGTTTATTGAAGCGTTATTAACAGTCCTTTAATGCTTCAATAAAACCAGCACCCCTCCAAACAGAGGAACTGGCTAAGGCAAAACCGCCCCTTGCCGAAACCTTTAATATCCGCAAAGAGATGCGAAAGAGACCCCAAAAAAACTATCGATTTGAAAGGAGCATAACATTTGCTGACCCAACGGAAGGGCAGCCCCCAACGAACCTGATTGTTTTCTTTTATGTGTTAAGTAAAAGAGTTAAGTAACCAGTTAATCCCCAACCCCCGAGCAAGTAAAAGACTCTTCAAAAAACGGTTGTCAAATCGTTCAAAAAAAGCAGCAGCTAACCGCTAATGCTTCCCTAAACTAGCATGGATGCTAAGTATTAGGAACGACCATTGTTGGCAGATTGTTCGTGTTTTACCCATTGTTAATTTACCGTATTTCCGTTGAGTTCAGCAGCAAATACGGCATTAATTGGCATGGCAAACACCACAAAAAACCATCAATAGGGCATATTTGTTTTAAGAATAGCCAAGCTTTTATTTTGACTCTCAAGCTGATGACGGAACATCACGGAGAACCCCTATTATGATGATGATGGGTCTAACCATTAACACCAACATACAATCCTTAAACGCTCAGCGTTTATTGTCTAAAAATACCAGAATGCAGCAAAAATCCTACGAGAAATTAGCGTCTGGGTTTAAAATTAACAAAGCTAGCGATGATTCTGCGGGCTTGCAAATTTCAGAATCGTTGAGAACGCAAATTAGAGGGTCTCAACAGGCTGGTAATAACGTGCAAGATGGGATTAACGTGCTAAACATTATGGATGGCACGATGCAGACCTTGACCGATAACTTGCAACGGATGCGGGAACTGACCGTACAAGCCGCTAACGATACTTACGCTAATGACCAACGTAGTGCGATTGCGTCAGAAATATCTCAACTGTCGGTTGATATTGACCGTATTGCCAAAGGAACTCAATTTAACGGCAAGTTATTGTTGGATGGCAGTATTTCTAATTACTACATGCAAGTTGGGGCTAACTATAATAGTGCCGTAGACCGTATTGATTTAGCCAACATTGGTGGGATTAATCCGTTTGCTTCTGTTAGCGTGCGGCAACTAGTGGGCTTAACAGGTACCACTACCACCTTGAACGTGATGAATAGTAGCTCTGCCTTGAAAGTACTAGAACGCTTGGATGGTGCCTTGCAGAAGGTAAATAACCGTCGGGCTTCGTTAGGTGCAATGATTAACCGCTTAGATGGAACGTTTAACAACCTGAGTTTGAACATTGAAAGCCAATCTGCGTCTGAATCTCGTATTCGTAACACGGATGTAGCCAAAGAAAGTGCAGAACTCACGCGTAACCAAGTGTTACAGCAAGCATCTGTTCAAATTTTGTCGCAAGCCAATCAAGTCCCTCAGTTAGCCTTGAAGTTATTACAATAGGTTTTTCTTAACCAATAGCCCTAAGCATCTTACCTTGCGTTTGTGTGATACGGTCTTTCTTGCCTTTATTTTCTTGTTTTTCTGCTAAAACAATGATGTGTTTTAATTGTAGAGACCTAGAGAGGCGTTACTGAGACTGCTATTCAACCCGCCAACCTTCGTTTTACTTTCTCTCTCTCTCGCAATTACTTAACACGGCAAGAGAGGTCGTTTCTCACAAACGTAGGGTACTTATTGCAGTTGCTTAAACGGACTTGGCTATTGATTTTAAAAAGACGATTGATATTTTCACTTTGCTACCTGTCTTCCAGATTGGAACCCTTAAATTATGATGATGATGATGCTACTTTCCCCTACTATTGCACCACCACCCAGTGGGTTAGGTGTGGCTAGTTTCCACCCCGTAACCGCAATGCTTGAAACACTTGAATTAACAATTGCTAATCAGCACCCTGTCGGTTCAACGCTAATTACCGCTGAAAATAGGTTAGCTTCTAGCTTTTTTCCTGAAAAAGTGGTGGTGTTACGGTTTCAACAACGCACGGCTTTAGCCATTAAAAGCAGTGTGCTAGCTAGAAAAACCCCTTCTTCTATAGCCGTAAGTTAACCCAACGATTCTTTTCTTTTTCAACAAAACCCGTCTTTTTTGAACCCCTTGCGGTAAAAGAAAGACGGGTTTTTATCATGTGAAGAGGTCGCTTACCGATGCCGACCCGCTAGTTCGGCGACAATTTCATGAAAGCCAATGCCTTCATCCACGGCTAACATGGAAAGGAAAAACATCGCATCGGCAATTTCCCACACAAATTCATCTCTGCTTTCAGATTGCGTGGCTTCAAACGCCTCTTCAATAATCTTCTTATCCAACTTGTGCCTGTTTTGAAATAATTTGGCTGTAAACGAACCCTCAGGCAAGGTTTCACGCCGTTGCTTTAGCACGCTAAACAACGTTGCCATATGGAAATCTCTCGCCCCGAAACAGGTATCTGCCCCCGTGTGGCAACAAGCGTCGGTTTGTTTTACTTTGAAAATAATCGTATCGCCATCGCAATCGGTTCGGCACGAAACCAACGTTTGCACATGCCCCGAAGTCTTCCCTTTTTCCCAAAGCTGGTTACGAGACCGACTCCAGTAAATGCCCTTACCTTCTTTGAGAGCCAACCGTAACGATTCCTGATTGGAATACGCCAGCATCAGCACTTCCAACGTATCCGCATCTTGCACAATGGTGGGAATCAGCGGGCATTTGTCAAAATCTAACGCTTGAACAACTACTTCGGCGGGGTCTAACAAGCCTTTATAAAGTGCCATACCTACTTGTACATCAAACCCAGCTTTTACTAAATCTGCTGCGTTTTGAGTATCATTCACGCCACCCGCAACGGTAATAGGGTGGGGCAAACTAGCTTGCAACGCTTGAACGGCTTCCAAAGGCAAGCCTTCCAGCCCACCTTCTTTATCCACAAACGTGCATAAAAACCCCGAACAATAAGGGGCTAGCCGAGCGGCTCTATCCACGACGGTTTCGCCTGTAGAGCGTGTCCAACCAGCATCTAGCACCGTGCCTTTTACGTCAAAATCAAGGGCAACCATCACTTGCGAAGGGTGGAAATTAGCCAAAAATTCAGGCGTAGCTGCGGTGCCGATAATAATTTTTTTCGCCCCTGCCCGTAAGAGGCTTTTACCTCGTTCCACGGTGCGAATGCCTCCGCCTGCCCGCACTTCGGCAATGGTGGCTAGGTGGCGGATGAGGGCTAAGTTATCGCCCCCGTTGGAAAGGGCGGAATCAAGGTCAATGACGGCTACTTGCCCGTAGCGGTTGAACTGCTTGGCGAGTGCTTCGGGGGGCGTTTCTGCGGTGAGGACCTGGGTTTTGCCTTGGCGTAGTTGCACGGCTTGCCCATTCATTAAATCAATACTAGGAATTAACATGGTTATAGAAATCTTTCATTTTTATAATCTAACAATGATGCCTTCGGTGTGCAAGGCTTGCTTCAGCGTAGAAACCTGCCAAATTCCATCATGGAAGATGGTAGCAGCAAGGGCAGCATCCGCCTTGCCTTGGGTAAACACTTCCGTAAACGATTCTACCCCCGAAGCTCCGCCTGAAGCAATAACAGGCACATTTAAAGCTTGAGAAAGCGTACTGGTTAAATGGCAATCAAACCCACTGCCCGTGCCATCTTTATCCCATGAAGTTAGTAGAATTTCGCCCGCCCCCATATTCACGGCTTGGGTTGCCCAGTCCAACGCATCTAGCCCCGTTACTTCCCTGCCGCCTTTTACCAACACATCCCACGATGGTTTTCCGTTGCGAATGCCGTGGTATTTGGCATCAATGGCTAGCACGCAACATTGGCTACCGCAGTGGGTGGCAATTTCTTCAATTAGCTTGGGGTTTCGCACGGCGGAACTATTGATAGACACTTTATCTGCCCCAGCACTCAGCAAATCCAGCACTTGGGGAAGCGAAGAAATACCACCGCCCACGGTGAAGGGAATCCGCAGTTCTTTGGCTACTTTTTTGACCAGTTCAACCAACGTTTTTCTGCCTTCAAACGAGGCAGAAATATCCAGAAACACCAGTTCATCTGCCCCTTGGGCTTCGTAGGCAATCGCCATTTCTACGGGGTCGCCAATATCTCGCAATCCTTGAAACTGAATGCCTTTAACGGTGCGTCCGTGGCTATCCACATCTAGGCAGGGAATGATTCGTTTACAGAATCCGTTTTTTTGGGGTGTGGGCATAATGCCTCCAATAATCCAGTGAAAGTATCGTTTCCTTTCATTTTAGAACAAACACGCCCATAAAAGATAGCGTTAAATTCATTATTACCCTATCATCAAATGGGCTGTTGAGGGTTTTATAACAATAAGCGTCGTTTTTTAGGCACCAACAGAAAGCGTTATTTTGTGTTTTTACCCTCCTCCTTCTCTACCTTATTAGAAACCGCCTCCCCTTATACCCCTAGTGCGAGGGAGTCTTCCGCTTCATTTGAAGACCAAACCTTAGCAGATTGGGAACCCTTGGCACCCCCTTCAGAAGACATCCAAATTATACCAAACCCTCCTGATACTATAGCGTTGAGCCAATCGGCACCTTCCCCCTCTGTTGAGCTGTTAGACGATGAGCCAACGGAAGTTCCGAAGTCGCCGCCACCTCCTGTTGATACGGTGGATGACTCGTCGTCTGAAAAATCGGTTATTCCTGCATTAACCGTTCAACAACGGTTAATGGTGAATAATGCTATTCATTGTGCCAAGGTTTCTACGGCTTGGATGACGGCAATGCCTGTATTAGGCCCGATTGTTAGCTTGGTGAATACGGCTTTTCTAAGTCAAAAGAAAGAGGCTACGCCCCCCGCAGAGCTTACTGAGCAACAAGCCCAAATTCAAGAATCAGCCGTTAAAAAAGCACGATGGAAGGCGTTAGCTGTAACGGCTATGCCTCAAGTGGTTAGCTTAGGGCTTCTATTGGCTCATCAGGCTATGGTTGAGGATATTTTGAAAGCTAAAAAAATTAGCTTAACGGATATTAAAGAGGTTGAACACTATTTTACCACTACGTCGGATGTTCCAGTGCAGCATAGCCGGTTGTTATTAGGGCTGGCTTTGATGGTGGGTTTGGCTTCGTTTTTAGTGCCGTTGGGTTATAAATGGCTTGAAAAACCTGAAGACCCTAGCTTTAACAAAAGCTTGTAGCAGCCTGTTAATTACCGTAAAAGAACGCTCTGCGAAAAAAGAAACTCCCTCTTTTCAATGGGCTTTGTTAGTGCTACTGTAAAAGCATGTATAATCGCCCCCTTTTGCATAAAGGAAACCCCCTCTCATGTCTTTAAAAGATTGGTTCGCTCAACGCAAAGAAAGCAATCAGGCGGAAAAACAGTTAGACGCTGACGGTATGAATCGGATTGCAGACGAACAATATGCTAAACTATGGCACCAATGCTTTAGTTGCAACACCAATTTACCCAAAAAAGATTTAGAAGAAAACCTGCACGTTTGCCCCGTTTGTGGGTATCATAACCGCATTGGGGCTTATCAACGCATTGCCCAACTGACCGATGCCTTCGTGGAATGGGATGCAGGCATGGCTGCCACCGACCCATTGGTTTTTACGGATACCGAACCCTATGTGAAGCGGGTGGCGGATGCTCAACGAAAATCCAAATTGAAAGACGCCGTTATCACGGGCTTGGGTACTATTAACGAGCAACCCATCGCGTTAGCGGTAATGGATTTTGCTTATATGGGTGGGTCTATGGGGTCTGTTGTGGGTGAAAAAATCACTCGGGCTATTGAACAAGGCATTGCCTTGAATGTGCCTGTTTTGGTCATAACCGCTTCGGGTGGAGCGAGAATGCAAGAAGGCATGTTTTCCCTGATGCAAATGGTAAAAACATCCGCAGCGTTGGCTAGGTTGCATGATGCGGGCTTGCTTTATTTAACCCTGCTAACAGAACCCACTTTTGGGGGTGTTACGGCTAGTTACGGCACGCTGGGCGATATTATCATCGCGGAAGAAGGGGCTAGAATCGGCTTTGCGGGGCGTCGGGTTATTGAACAAACCATTCATCAAAAACTCCCTGCAGATTTCCAAACGGCGGGGTATCTGCAAAAATATGGGCAGGTGGATAGAGTTCTTAAACGGTCAGAAATTAAAGCTGAAATTGGCACGTTGTTACGCTTGCACCATACCAGTTCGGGCAAATTACCGTTAGCCCAAGCGTATCAGCAATTGAATTTAACGGTGCCAGACGCCGTTTTACAAGCTGAAATTGCCCTTCATAAACAGCCTGCTATGGCTCATAACCATTAGAAAGAAGACTATCTATAATGATGATGATGAGTACGCCTTCAGCCGTTTCTCCTGAAAAAATTCAACCGCTGGATTTTGAAAAACCATTGATTGCCCTTCAAAAACAAATTGAATTCCTTGCCAATGCACAAAACAATTCAGAAGGCATTACAAACCAATTGCAAACATTACAACAACAGGCGGAAGCTTTACGTCAGCAGGTTTATGGCAATTTATTGCCTGCCCAACGCCTACAAATTGCTCGGCATCCGCAACGCCCGAATGCGTTGGAAGTCATTCAAGCCCTTTCCCCTGATTGTTGGATTGAACTGCACGGCGACCGTGCTGGGGCAGATGATAGAGCCATTGTGGGCGGTATTATCGAATTTGAAGGGCAGCCCATCATGGTTGTGGGCACGCAAAAAGGGCGGGGCATGAAGGAAAACCTCGTGCATAACTTTGGGATGGCAAACCCTGAAGGCTATCGTAAAGCGTTACGCTTATTTGAACATGCCAACAAATTTAATATGCCCATTTTAACGTTGATTGATACCCCCGGTGCGTACCCCGGTATTGAAGGCGAACAACATGCTATTGGGCATGCCATTGCGTTAAATATTCGGGAAATGGCTCGGATGAACGTGCCTATTTTCTCGGTGGTTATGGGCGAAGCCAGTTCAGGCGGTGCGTTAGGTATTGGCGTAGCCAACCACATTTATATGTTGGAACACGCCCAATATACGGTTATTTCACCTGAAGGGTGTGCCTCTATTTTGTGGCGGTCGGCTAGTTTTGCTACCCAAGCAGCGGAAGCTTTGAAAATTACGGCTCAAGATTTAACCACCTTTGGCATTTGCGATGCCATCATTCCCGAACCGCAAGGCGGTGGGCATTATGATACGCAAGCCACGGTTGAAGCCATTGCCAAGCAATTAAAAGCAGGCTTAGAAACGTTCAAAGGCTATACGGCGGAAGCCCTGAAAAATCAACGCTACGATAAATATCGCTCGATTGGGGCTTTTACTGAAATTTAATAATAATAGGACTCGGCTTTTTACATGTCTACAACCACACTCAACCCACTTGCACCGTCTGAAACGCAGCCTCTGCAACAACGTCTTGTATTTATTGAAACCCAAGGATGCCAAATGAACGAGGCGGATAGTGAGCTGATGCTAGGCTTACTGCAACGCGAAGGCTTTATCTCTACGCATGAACCCACGGAGGCGGATTTGTTAATTATCAATACCTGCCAAATTCGGGGGGCAGCGGAAGATAAGGCTTATAGCTATTTAGGACGATGGGCTCAACTGAAAAAGAAGCGTCCGCATATGAAGATTGCGATGGCAGGGTGTGTGGCTCAACAAACAGGCGGGGCTGTTTTTGAACGAGCAAAGTATGTGGATGTGGTGTTTGGCACGCAGAATATTCATCAACTACCGCAGTTGGTTCGTCGGGCGTTTGATGAAAATGAACAACACGTTTTAGCCGTTGACAAACAAAAAGAGCGTAGCACGTTCGATTATTTTGACGATGTTACCCAAATTCGGCAAGATAATGGGGTTTCGGCGTGGGTTACTATTATTGAAGGGTGCGATTATTTTTGCACTTATTGCGTGGTTCCTTATACTAGGGGGCGACAAATTTCTCGTTCGCCAAACTCTGTTTTGGCGGAAGTGCAACGCTTGGCGGAGCAAGGCTATAAAGAAATAACCCTACTTGGGCAAACGGTGGATGCCTATGGGCAGGATTTTAACGACAGGCAATTTGACTTGGCAGATTTATTTGAACTGCTTAGCGAAGTGGAAGGCATTGAACGCATTCGCTTTATGACGTCTCATCCGTTGGATTTAAGCGATAAAATCATTGAAGCCATCGCCAATTTACCCAAGGTGATGGAGTATATTCACATCCCCATGCAATCTGGCGACGATACGGTGCTAGAGCGGATGAAACGTGGCTATACCGCCGATGATTATTTCCGTTTGAGCGATAAAATTCATGCCAAAATTCCCAATGTGGCACTTTCGGGCGACTATATTGTAGGCTTCCCAGGGGAAACGAATGAACAGTTTATGAAGACCGTTTATTCCGTGGCTCGTTCAGGCATTTATTATGCGAACACGGCGGCTTATTCGGCGAGGAAACAGACCCCTGCGGGCGTTTGGGAAAACCGAAAAGTGGATGAAGCTATTGCCGATGAAGTCAAACAAGAACGGCTTCAAACCTTGAATACGGCTATTAGTAAGCAGGCGTTGGCTCATAATTTGCCTTATGAAGGGCAAACCGTGGAAGTGTTGGTGGAAGGCCCTAGCAAGCGAAACCCTAACCGATTAACAGGTAGAACCCGCACCAACAAGGTGGTTAATTTTGATGCACCCCAACCGCATGCGGGTTTGGTGGGGCAATTGCTGATGGTTCACATTACGGAAGCGTATGCGTTTTCGTTGATGGGTGTGTACACGCCATAACATCAATTAAACGATTAACTGTCGTATTTCTATTATCGATTGGCGTTCCTGCTAGGAGAGTGGGTGGGAGAGTCAATCTTTGAATGAGTATTAAGTCGTACAGCGGTCTTCTGTTAGTTCTTCAATCAACAC
>JAPLIO010000223.1 GCA_026389055.1 Candidatus Melainabacteria bacterium
GACTCGATATCTGGGGCATCTTCGTTGTCATTTGCGGTACTCGAATTCTTATGTACTTCTATGTACACGTCAAATTCTCCGTTCTTGGTTGCTAAAGCAACCTGTTTGCAGGGCAAACAACATTCCTAGAATCTGCACCCACCTATCGAGTCATGCAAGAGGTCTAATTTATTTAATAACGGTAACAAATGCTCTGCAATGGCAAATTCTTCCGCCGTATCAATATCAATACTATTTAACCATGGCATTTCAAAGGGCAACACGGTTTCCAACTGCTCCCAAAGGCTGAAGGAAGCTTCCTGCAACAATACCGCTATCGGCACAATATAAATAGCTCCGTTGGGCCTAACCATGTGGCTGGGTAGCTTCACATCCAGCGGGTACAACCGTTGCATGGTGTTGGCAGTGGCAGAAGAAACACCCAACAACCAAGAAGCAGGTTTTTCCAGTGCGGTTACACTCATTAAGCCCGTGGTATGGGGGTTTAGCTGATATTGCTTGATGTGGCTTTGATACTGGCTGATGGCTTCTTGCACCTGTTGTGCTTGCCGAAAGGGCGAAGTAGCCTGCAATAACACCAAGTGCGAAGCCCACTGGTGGGCATCCACCGTGCTATTGGCTTTAAGTTGATGTAAAAATTGTTGCACCGTTTCCCACGCCCCCGCCGTGGCATGGCTAACGGCTTCAGGGCGTTGAAACGGCGGAACATCAATCAAAGTTGTTTCCGTATTGAACTGGTTTGTGTAGCCTAGTAAGGCAGTATCATTGGTGTAAAGCCAATTGCGTTGCGTTGCGTTGGTTTGCTTTAAGTGTGCCATACACTGTAAGGTGTAATACGCCAACGGATGCCCCGAGAGTGGTTTTAACGCCTTGTTGGGCAACCGTGTTGAACCAGCCCTGGCAGGAAGCAAGCTCCAAAAGGAGAGGGGGTGGGCGGGGGCATTCAATAAAGAGGGTGAAACGAAGCTGAACATAAGCTTTATTTTAGCATAGCGAATAGTTAACATGAGTACGAGGCAATTTTTATCCTCTATTTGTTTTTATTATTTTATAGAGTTTAAACTCTTAGATTCCCCTTAAAAAATAAGTTATTTATGTTCGTTTAATAATAATAGTTAGAGGTTTTTAATACCATGATGATGACATCCATTTCCCCTTCAGCCAATTTTCAATATTTACAGGCCAAAGATGACAAAACTTGGAGTGGTGGCTCCATTGTAGGTTCTACCGAGGCACGCATTAATGAAGTTGATACCGACCACGACGGACAAATTTCCCTTCAGGAAGCCAAAGCTTCGGGTGGGTTATTTGGGCAAGGCAACTTTGATTTAAACAGTAATAGTGCTAACATGACGGCTATTTGGAAGCACATAGCGGGCGATGACGGCAAGATGTCAAAAGAAGAATTAGCGTCGTTATTTTTATATGCTGATTCCCAAGGTGGTGGCAAGATGGATGGCGTTATCACGGCAGAGGAATCAAACAACGTGATGGCAGATTTAGCCAAAGCCCCTGTTGAAACGGATTTACACGGTGTGATATGGGCTAATGCACAAGATTATAACTTAAGTAAATTTATAGCTGATACTGGCGAACAGAAAAGAATTGATGCTAAGCGTTTGGCAACCCTTCAAACGGATAAAACGGACACCCAAGGCTTAGTAAACCAAGCCCAAAAAGCCACAGAGGAAGCCAATGGGGTACCACAACAAATTGGTCAGCCTAATATCTTGGCTACTTTAATTAAAACGTGCTTATCGATGTTGCCAATGTTATTTAATCAGGGTAACAACCAACAACAACAAGCCGTTCTGCCACAAGCACAGGGTGTTGATCCTGCTTTGTTGCAAGCGTTGGCACAACAACAACAAGCCTTGACGGCACAAGTACCACAAGCACAAGGTGTTGATCCTGCTTTGTTGCAAGCGTTGGCACAACGACAACAAGCCTTGACGGCACAATACCCACAAACGCAGGTACCATCTATCACCAATCCTTATGGTATGGGTGCGGTTTCTTCATCATTGCCACAATACCCAACACAAGCATTAAGCCAGTCCATGCCAGTGCTTCCGCAACAATATCCACAATACCCACCGCAAGCAATGAACCCACAATACCCAACACAACGAGCAACCACTTCATCGTGGCCACCCGTAACGGCTCCACAACAACGGTTTCCACAACGGTCGCAATCGTTTGCCAACCAGTCTTCAGTGGCAATGCCTCAACAACGCTTTGTGCCTCAACAACAACAACAACAAAGAGTCGCTACTCATCGCGGATTTTAAGCACTTATTTAAACCAATAAAAAATCCCCGCTTTCTCTATCAATGAGAAGCGGGGATTTTTTGAGTAGAAGAAAAAAACTAAGCTTGGGCTTTGGTTACCAAAGAAACCAATCGACTGAAATCTCTCGCACCCTTGTTTTTCTTGTATAAATCTTTGCAAACCGCACGGTCAATCAAGCTTTGAGCCTGCTTCAACGCATCCGCAATATCCGTAGCCACTGCTTTAGCAGCCACTAAGCTATGCACTTTTTTAACCGCCGTTCTAACCGAAGATTTATAGCTGGTATTGCGTTCGTTGTTACGAATAGACGTTAAAATTCTTTTTTTAGAGCCTTTGCTGTTCGCCATCATGGTGAATGATTCCTTTTTTAAAAATAAACTTAAAACGGTTTTTACTTTTGAAGCGTTAGCAGAGGAGTCTACCTATGCCGTGTTTGGGGCAAGGGTAGCAACTAACCAAGCATCAACCTAAAATAGTTAATATTATACAGAGACACTGTAAATAGTAATTTAACATAACCATTATGGCGTTGCAATCCCCCATTAACACTCGACTGTCTTTGTTTTTTACTTTTTTAGAATACGCGTAGTTATCGCTTCGGGCTAGGGTTTCATGGGGGGTGGTATTTGTTGATTGCATGGCAATCAACAAATACCACC
>JAPLIO010000252.1 GCA_026389055.1 Candidatus Melainabacteria bacterium
ACGGACGGCTAATAAGCAAAATACACTTATACTAAAACTAGCGTGTATTCAGTTCTCGTTGTTGTTGTACTACGTAAAACTAGCCTAAAAGGTGTGGTAACAATATGATGATGGTGTGGTTTCCCCCCGCTTCTGCCAATAATGCCCCTAACGAAGCCGATGCCCAGTTTTCTGCCGTTGCAAAAGCAACGCTAAACAGTGGCACCCCCGTACCAACGGCGGCAGACCCCATAGTCGGCGTGAAAGATGATACCCTCGGGGCGTTCCCCGCAGGGTTAGCCAGCACACCCTTCCCGATGATGCCGAGCCTACCCCAAGTTGCCTTAGGTACCCAAATTGGTAGCCTACCCAAACAACGAGGCTGGCGAAAAGGCGGTAACTTACTAGAAGTATTGAGCCACTCTTTTGCAACCAACCCCACAGAATTAACCCTGCCCAAAGCAGCCGAAGCATCTATCACACCCATTACCCACTTTTCTGAAGGCTTTTACAAAGGCACGTTACCAGATGTGTTATTTGTTTGGGGTAGCGATTTTGCCGTAGCCCAAGCCTTAATTGATGAAATTCGGTTTTATCTGCAAAAGCTCAATACGATGGGCTTTTTGCTCAATACCAGCCAGCTTAATAATAAGGGCAAAACATCGGTTGATATTGCCTTACCAGCCATTGTGCTGGTAGGGGGCGGTATTTGGTATCATCGGTTTTTAGCGCAGTTGCAACAGGCTATTGCGGAAGTAGGCTTTAGCTATACAGAAGGCAAGCAACTGCAACAGGCCGTTTTGGGCAAAGTTTGCCGAGGGGCTATTTTTGGCTTAACCCCTTCGCTTTTTAATCATCAAACACCGCTAGCTCAACAAGCCGCTGTTGAAGCGTTAGATAAAATTCAATCGGTATTGCCTAATAGTAAAACCACCACTACCGTTAAAGCACCCCTAGTACGGTTTAAAATTGCGGGGGGTAAGCACATTACCCAACGCCAAGTACTACATAGTTTAGGGCGTAATGGCACGGTTATTTCCATTGAAAACGAGGGGCTTTCATCTGCTGAACGATTGGAATTGCAACAGGTGCATGAACAATTGCAACACTTCGTTTTACCCTATGCGGTAGCTCAAGCCAAAAAGGTGAAGAAGCGGGGTAAAGCCGTTTCTCTAGAACAATACCAGCAAAGCTTATCGGATGCTCTCTTCGAGATGGGATTGAACCGTCGGGCGTTTGAAGCTTACGAAAAAGGGCTGGTGCTTAGTATTACTCAGTTACAAAAGCAGGAAGTCATTGTACCTGAAACTTTACCTGCGGATGTACAACAGTGTTTAGCGTTGGAATTAGTCCCGCATTTACAAGTCATTCAACAATACATGACTGCCGTTGGCTTGAATGATCTACAGGGTGCTATCTCACTTTGTTTGGATTATTTAACCAAGCCATAGGCGTTAAATAGGTATTTTCCCTCTTATGTTTAAAAAAACCAGTTTTTTCCAGTTTAATGTTCTGTTTTTAAGCGTGGTTGCTACGTTATTTTTGTTCATCCAAATGCCTCTTTCTACTTGGGCGATGGCTTCGTTTCAGCAATACACGCAAGCAGTGGGGCTTTATCGTTCGGGGCAGTACACGCAAGCTTATCAACAATTTTCTGGGCTCATGCAGGCACATCCTGATGATGTTCGGTTGCCTTATTACATGGCATTAACGGCGGTTCGGTTGGGTAAAGTAGATCAAGCTAAACGCTATTATGAAACCATTTTAACGATTGCCCCGAAAAGTTTGGTTGCTCCGTATGCCAAGCAGGGGTTGGCGTTGTTGCAGGAAGCTCAAAAATTGGATGCACCGCCTAGCCCATCTTCAGTATCGGCAAAACCCGTTGCTGTAAGCACTATTCAGCCCGTCGCTTCGGTTTCAAGGGCTTCTCAGCATAATACGTTAGTGGCTCAATGGCAAAAAACGCATCCTGTTAAGGCTGCAATACCTACAACGACTGCTTCTTCAACTTTGGAAGCCAAGCCTGAAATCAATGCAGTGCAGAATGACCAACTGCCCGTTTCTAGTGAGCCTTCAGGGGTTATTTCTACGGTACCATCAACAATGCCAGTGGCAAGCTCTAAAGAAATCGGTATTTCCCCTGCAATGTTGGCGGTTTCAGCTACGGGGTCTGCGGGGGTGGCTCCTGTTGCTCAACCCCCTACTGCTACAACCATGCCCCCTGTAGCCCAAACGGCGGAACAATTACAGCTTCAGCAACAACAACAGAATCAGCAATTGATGCAAACCATGATGATGATGCAGATGATGGGCGGTTCAGGCGGCGGTGCTAATGGGGGTAATAGCAATGGGGCTAACCCTATGGCGATGATGTTACCCATGATGATGATGCAACAACAACAGCAAACGCCCACAGCTGGCGGGGGTGTTCCTGCCAACCCTTTTTCAGGGATAGACCCTAAAATGATGAGCGATATGATGACGCAAGGGATGATGAATAACTTGGATTTGTTTTCGGATAGTAAAAAAGAGAATTGACAACCTATAAGCTGTTAATTTTTAATAAAACCCCTTGCAGTTTTTTATAGAATTAGCGATAATAAAAAATAGCCACCCATGCTGATACATGGATGACTATCTTTTCTTAGTTCGCTATTTTAATAGCTGGCTAAGAAGCTCAAGGATGGCTTTCGCCAACCTGAGAATCAAAATGATTAAATTAATCATTTTAACCTCCTTTCTTTACTTTATGGTTTGGTAACACAGGGACTGCTTACGACAGTCCCTTTTTAACTGGTTTAAAGCCATAAGGTCTGTGTAGCGTCCTGCTTACCATCCACTTGAAAGAAAGTGAGCTTTACTTTATTGTAAAGCAAACGGGGTTAATAATTCAACCAGTAATAGCTCGCAACGTCGATTCCATCGTATTGATTTTTGAAGGCGAGATGTTAATTTTTAATAAAACCCCTTGCAGTTTCCTACAGAATTAGCGATAATAAAAAATAGCCACCCATGGTTAGACATGGATGACTATCTTTTCTTAGTTCGCTACTTCAATAGCTGGCTAAGAAGCTCAAGGATGGCTTTCGCCAACCTGAGAATCAAAATGATTAAATTAATCATTCTAACCTCCTTTCTTTATTGTCTTGATGTGTACCTCAGGGACTGTTCTAGCAGTCCCTTTTTAAAAACGGTTTATAGCCGTAAGGTCTGTAGAATACCCAAAGTTACACACTAGCAAAAGAAAGTGAGCTTTACTTTATTGTAAAGCAAACGAATTGAGGCTTCAAGGTGTTTAGCAATAACAATGTGAACCCCCTTTTTTTAAACGTCTCATCTATTTCTGTTATTTTTTAAAAAATCTATTAAAGGTTTCGCATTGCAAGCCGATACCTATACCATAAGCGTTTTTAAAATGAGATTAAGACTATAAAAAAGGGTATGTTTATGCTATACTCAAATAAGCCACAAGCCACAAGCCACAAGCCACAAGCCACAAGCCACGTTTAGCGTTTAAAGGCTTTACGCTTTCTGAATTGCTGGTTAGCTTAGGGGTTTTAGGGTTAATTGCAGGGCTAACGATTCCGAGTGTAATTAACAGTGTTGAAATTGGCAAGAAGAAAGCCATTTTCAAAGAAGATATTCAAATTTTAAGCCAAGTGTTTACAGATATGGTTCAGAGTGGGTATGATCAAAATATTTCTATTGTGGCGAATTTAGCCCCTAAATTGAATTACACCAAAATGTGCGATACGGATATTGTTGCCCAAGGTTGTATGAAAACAGCCCCTGCTGTTTTGCATTTTGGTAACCCTGTCGGGTTTTTAATGCCTAATAAATCGGTTTTTTTGTTTGCTCCCAGTACAACAACGCCTTCCTTGATGTGGTTGTATGTAGATTATAACGGAGATAAAACCAGCAGTTTAGTTGACCCTGTTGGCATGACAGGCGATACGATGATTCTAGAATACAATCTCAGTGATGTTAGAGCAGAACGACATAGTGGCTGGTCTGGTCTATTAAACCCAGGGCAAGTATTACCTTGCAAAGGATCTGCAACTGGGGACGTTTGTAGAACTTCTTACGATTTTTTTCAAAAGCTTTAACCAGCCTAAACAACCGACCGTAACGTCGATTCCATCGTATTGATTTTTGAAGGCGAGATGTTAATTTTTAGTAAAACCCCTTGCAGTTTTTCATAGAATTAGCGATAATAAAAAATAGCCACCCATGCTGTTACATGGATGACTATCTTTTCTTAGCCTATTATTTTAGTAACTGGCTAAGAAGCTCAAGGATGGCTTTCGCCAACCTGAGAATCAAAATGATTAAATTAATCATTCTAACCTCCTTTCTTTACTTTATGATTTGGTAACACAGGGACTGCTCGCAACAGTCCCTTTTTAAAAACGGTTTATAGCCGTAAGGTCTGTGTAGCGTCCTGCTTACCATCCACTTGAAAGAAAGTGAGCTTTACTTTATTGTAAAGCAAATGGGGTTAATAATTCAATCAGTAATTGACCGCAACGTGGATTCCATCGCATTCAGCGTCGCATCAATTTCCGCCTGCCCATGACAAACCGATGTAAAACTAGCCTCAAACGGCGAAGGGGCTAAATAGATGCCTCTATTCAACATCCCCCAGAAAAACTGATTGAAAAACGACCGATCTGTCTTGCAAACATCGGCAAAATTATGCACAGGGGCTTCCACAAAAAACAGAGAAAACATCGCCCCCACCTGCTGAGTGGAATGGGGCAACTTAAATTGTTCACACAACCCAGCCATGCCTGCCACCAACTTTTTAGCGTTGGCATCCAACGTTTCATAGGTGTTGGGGGCTTCCAACAACTGGAGCGTCTTCAACCCAGCCGCCATCCCCAACGGATTCCCCGAAAGCGTCCCAGCCTGATACATCGTGCCTTGCGGAGCGACATTCGCCATAATCTCGGCCCGTCCGCCGTAAGCACCTACAGGCATCCCCCCACCGATAATTTTCCCCAGCGTGGTAATATCGGGGGCTATGTTGTACAACGTCTGCACCCCACCTGAATGCACCCGAAAGCCCGTCATTACTTCATCAAAAATCAACAAACTACCGTGGGTATCGCACAAGTTACGCAAGCCTTGCAGGAAGCCATCTATGGGCAAAACGCACCCCATATTGCCCGCCACGGGCTCAATTAACACGCCTGCAACATCATCGCCATAGGCTTCAAATAATGCGGAAACCGCCTCTAAATCGTTAAACGGAGCAGTCAACGTTTCCTGAGCCACCAACGGAGAAATGCCCGCACTATCGGGAATGCCCAAGGTTGCTACACCTGAACCAGCTTTCACTAGTAGCGAATCTGCGTGTCCGTGATAACAGCCTTCAAATTTAATCAGTTTTTTTCTGCCTGTAAAGGCTCTGGCTAACCGAATGGCACTCATCACGGCTTCTGTTCCCGAAGAAACAAAGCGGACTGTTTCCATGGCGGGGAAGCGGTCAATCACAGCTTTGGCTAATAAATTTTCTAGCACGGTGGGGCATCCGAATGAAAGCCCGTTGAGGGCGGTTTCCCGCACGGCATCAATTACTTGCGGGTGGGCGTGCCCTAGAATGGCGGGCCCCCAGCTGAGAACGTAATCAATATAGTCGTGGTCGTCGATATCGGTGATGATGGCTCCGTTGGCTTTTTTTAGGAAGAGGGGGGTGCCTCCGCCGACGGATTTGAAGGCTCGCACGGGACTGTTTACTCCGCCGGGCAAGAGTGTTTTGGCGGTTTCGAAGGCGGCGTCTGAAAAGGGTCTTTGGCGTGTTTGTGTGGTGGTCATTATCTTCAAACTTTCTAAACTGAGTCATTTTTTACTTCGGGAAGAGGATTGGAGGCTAACCCCCTATCCAGCAAGAGGGCGGAGAAGATGAGCGTAACATTGTTTTAATTTCATTGAACTCCTGATTGAAAGAATCCCGTTCGGTAACACTTTGTAAAAGATGTTGTATCCACGCAATAGTATTGCTTACTTTTTGAGCTTCTTTAGGGTCTGTATCTACCCACAATGGGGGCGATATTCGGAGGTTTTCCCCTACTAACTTACCTTGATGCACGCAGATGTTTCGCAAATATCTTAATGCGTTAAAAACGGGGTATAAGGTTTTTGGGCTGTAATTTTTAGGAAATCCCAGTTCTTGAATGATGGGAAGCCAAATTTTCCGAGGCGTTTTAGGATGTTTCAACAATCCACACAGTGTACCAAAATCTTGAGATTGCATTACTGCCCAAGCGGGTAATTGGGTGTGGTTGGGGTACTGTTGCAGAAATAGCCTTGTGGCTTGTTCCGTATACTTATCATTGTGTTTTCGGGTTGCAGTGGCTACTAATGCTAGGTTTTCAAAGGCGTTATCGTAACACCAATAAATATCTTGCGTGGTGGTTATCAGTTGTTCGGTTAATAAGGTTTTAAATTTTAGTTCTAATTTAAGTAAACTGGCAATTAGCAGTAGCCGAAGGCGTTCATTTTGTTGGTAAGTGGTAATAATACTATTGGCTGATGTGTTGGGTTTGAAATTTTTTGAGTTAGGTTGGTAGAAATGTCTAAAATATTGAGATAAGTGGTAGTAGCCGACTGCTTCGATTAGTTTGACGAATCTTGTTTCTTCGTCATTATCGCTGAAACCGAGCCCTCGTTCTTTTAACAGATTGAGGTGTTGTTGTGGTGTTAAAAAATTTTTGAAACAAAAAGAGCCGCCCTGGTGCACTTCTTCGAGAGGTGTGGCGACTGCGATACTTTCATTATTACTGTAATCCACCAATTTGTCAATCCTTTTTTATTAATCCATCCACTTTGTTGAATTGTTTCTTTATTATGCCCCAAACATAATTTTCTCAATAGCAGGTAACACCACCCTGCAGAAACCCCTACCCACTATTAAGCAACGATGCCCCTTGAGCCATCTGCCGAAACAACGTTTGCTTGAGTGCAGGGTAGCCATCAATACCCAGCGGTTCGGCTAGCAACGCAAACGCCTGTTCCCGTGCCAAAGCCAATATCTCATGGTCTTCCACTAAATCCGCCAAAGCCAAATCTGGTAAGCCACTCTGGCGGGTGCCCAAATAATCGCCCGGCCCCCGAAGCGATAAATCATGCTCGGCAATCACAAAGCCATCCGTGGTTTGCTCCATAATCGCCAACCGCTCTTTGGTTTCCGAATTTTTACTGGTGGAAAGCAACAGGCAATAGCTCTGATGCTTCCCCCTACCGACTCGCCCCCGCAACTGGTGCAGTTGTGCCAGCCCAAATCTATCGGCGGATTCTATCATCATCACGGTGGCATTGGGTACATCCACCCCAACTTCCACCACGGTGGTAGCCACCAAAATATGTAATTCCCCCGAAGCAAACTGCCCCATCACCGCTTCTTTTTCTTCAGATTTCAATTTGCCGTGCAACAACCCCAGCTTCAACGTGGGAAACACCTCTTTTTGAAGCATCTCTATTTCCGCCGTGGCGGCTTTGGCAGAAAGCGTTTCGCTTTCTTCAATCAGCGGAAACACAATATACACCTGCCGACCGAACCCCACCTGCTGACGAATTAAATCATAAGCCTGTACTCGCTGGGCTTGGGTCAACATCACGGTTTTAATGGGCGAACGCCCGGGGGGTAGCTCATCCAACACGGAAACATCTAAATCGCCATGCACCGTCATCGCCAAGGTGCGGGGGATTGGGGTGGCAGTCATTGAAAGGAGTTCGGGCATTTCGCCTTTATCTCGCAATTTCATGCGTTGCCGAACCCCAAACCGATGTTGTTCATCCACTACGACAACACCCAACCGTTGAAATTCCACGTCGTCTTGAATTAACGCATGCGTGCCGACTGCCACCTGCAATTGCCCATTGAGCAACCCCTGTTTGACGGCTCGTTTTACTTTGGCAGATTGCTTGCCCAACACCAACGCACACCCAATCCCCAAGGGCGTAAACCAATCGACAAATTTTTTGTAATGCTGTTCGGCTAAAATCTCGGTCGGTGCCATGAGTGCGGCTTGATACCCATTTTCTACGGCTACCAATAGAGCCAAAGCAGCCACCACCGTTTTACCAGCCCCAACATCCCCATGTAGCAAGCGATTCATCGGTTCAGAAGACGATAAATCTGCACAAATTTCCCCAAACGCCCTGTTTTGAGCGTTGGTTAGCTGAAACGGCAAATGTTCTAAAAACTGCTGGCTTAGGCTATCCGCTTTTTTGGTGAGTACCAACCCCTGCACGTTTTGCTTGTATTGCTGGCGTAACAACCCTAAGCGGAGTTGCATCAAAAACAGCTCGTCAAAAATCAATCGGCGTTTAGCGTTGTGGCACTGTTGCATGGTTTCAGGAAAATGAATGCCCATTAACGCTTCTTGCAGGGGAAGCAGTTGCAGATTTTGACGAATTTTCGCAGGCAAATACTCTTCCACACGGTCTGAATAAACGGTCAATGCCTGATAAATACACTTGCGAAGCGTCTTCAAGTTCACACCTTGCGATAGTGGATAAATTGGCACAATTCGCCCCGTGTGGAGTGAAGGTTGGGGCAATTCCGCCAGCCCGTCCGTGGCATCGGCTTTTTCTTCGTAGCTGAGCGATTGGATTTCCGCTTTTTCCAACGAGGGGCATCGGCTGTAGCTATCCCACTTTACCTTGCCTGAAAGTAGCACTTGGGTGGATTTGGGAAATTTATTTTTGAAGGCGTGCAGTTGGGCTAACTGCTTTTTTCCGAAAAACCACGAAGCCGTCGCCACGCCAGATTTATCGGAAACTTTGAGGCGAAGTACCTGCAAGCCTTGCCTGTTTTTCAATTCGTGATGCGTGGCGGATTCTACCGTGGCAATGATGCTAACCGTATCGCCTTCCAGCAAGGTGTTGATGCTGGCTTGCTGATTATAATCCACATAATCCCGAGGGAAATAATGCAGTAAATCTTGCACGGTGGTGATGTTCAGCAAGCCTAAAATGGTTGCCAGCCGAGGGCCTACGCCTTTGATGTATTGCACTTCTAGTTCGTGCAAAGGCGTGTTTTCAGGTGGAGCAGTGGCACTGTTGCTGGCGGTTGCCCGTGCGACGGCGGTTTTTCGTTTGGGGTTGAGGGCATCTAGCACAAACTGTTCTAGGGCATCGCACGCAGCCATGCGGAAGGCTAAATCTGCTAGGCCGTAGCGTTCAAAGCGGTTGAGCAGGGGGGCTACTTCGGCGTTAGCCCCTGAAAATTCTCGGTTCAGCACTTTGAGGCTTTGGCACACGAAGGCGGAAAACCGTTGTTTTTTGCCTTGCACATCCACAAACTGGTGCTTGCGTTCTAATGGCACCGCCAGTTTAAGGTCTGCCAGTTTCAGTTGAGCTTCTTCGGTTAGTAGGGGTTGCATGGTAACAAATTGTTTCAAACCTATTGAGCGGGGGCATTATTACTATCATTCTACGCTAAAAGTAGATTGAAAATGGTTGAAGCTGGCTAACATCTTTTTTATTAGACCTCTTGCATGACTCGATAGGTGGGTGCAGATTCTAGGAATGAGGAACGGAGAATTTGAGGTGTACACTATAGTACATAAGAATTCGAGTACCGCAAATGACAACGAAGATGCCCCAGATATTGAGTCATGCAAGAGAGCGATTTCAAAATCAAGCCGAAGGGGCGTTTTTGCGGAGGGTGTAACGCACCATCAAATTTAACTACTTTAATTCCCCAACAACCACTGCCCCAACAAGTGCTTAAGGCGTTCAGGCATCCAAACTGCCTGTAAAAAAAGGAAGGGTACTATGCAAAAAAATGAACAATTTTTGTGTGAACAATAAATCTCATACTTGCATCGGCGTTATGCTCTCGGTAGAATAAAATCCTTCCTTTGGTTGGTGTTGAGTGAACACTCAGCCACTAGGGTATATATCATCTGTTATTCGTACTTTTTTGTTTCGGTCTGTTGCCAGATTAACCGCTAATCTGCTAGTTGTTCATCAGACGAAGGGAGGAATGTGTTATCGTTCAAACTCAAACTGCCTACTGTGTAGTGCCTTTTTACCCCAAGTCTAGTGATGCTAGCACTTACACTAGAACATTAAAATACTGTAAGTTCTAACCGTTACTGCTTCACACTAAAGAAAACTGACTCAAAAAAACTGAATAGGGTCGTGTAAACTTGACTGTTTTATAGACTAAAAGCTTTTACACTGTGAAATATAAACAAGAAAACAACTGAGATAACATTGCATTAGAAACTAAACAGGAGCATCCTACGCAACCTATCGGAAGTTTATTCCGTCGGTAAACCAGTTTGCTCCTTTATTTTTTGTTTTTGGCATTTGATGCCCTCCTTACTTTTACGCCAGAAAGTACCCCCGCCATGATGAGCCTTTTAACGTCTTCCGAACCGCTTCAAACGTCGCTTTTTTCTTCTTTGTTTCATCAAGAAACCCAAGCAGCCCCTTCAACGGAACTGTTGTTGGCTCAGCCCTTTGAGACCGCTACCTTCACGGTGATAGACCTTGAAACAACGGGGTTAAATGCTAAACGCAATAGTATTACAGAAATTACAGCTATCCAGTATGTTAATGGCGTCGCTCAAGGCGTTTTTTCTACCCTTGTGCAACCCAAAGAGCCTATTCCCTATGAAGTGGAAAGCTTGACGGGTATTTCCAACGAAATGGTTGCCAATGCCCCTCCTTTAATGATGGTTTTAAATGATTTATTAGCCTTTATAGGGTCTGCCCCGCTATTAGTAGGGCATAACGTTTCTTTTGATATTCAGTTTTTGCGAGAAAAATGCCATGAATGTGGCTTAATTGGGCTTGAACACCGCATTGATTTAAGCAAAGCTTTCTGCACAAAAGTGCTAGCTCAAAAAATTATGCCGGGCTTGCCTAGCTATGAGGGTATTGTGGTAGCTACCCAGTGTGGTTATTATAACGATAATCCGCACCGTGCGGAAGCGGATGTTCGGATGTCTGCGGCTATTTTGTTTGCGTTGGTTGAAAAGCTACTTCAGCAGGGCAAACGGATTTCAACCGTGAGTGATTTGTTGGTGGTGCAAGGCGTTTTGCAGGAACGGCACTAATTGCTTTTGCGTACTGTCTAACTTTTTTAAAAAAACTAGCATTTGTTTTTTTGTGGGGTTTTTTATACAATTGAATGTACTTTAAAAAGTTGCTTAAGGCTATTCTTCCTAACTAATTAGTTATAAAGTAACAACCTTATTAACAACTAACCGATTTTAAGAATTTCTCTAGCACAAGTTTCTCGTTACTGGTTTTACTGCTAGTAGTAATAACCGAGATACCCAGTCTTCTTTCCCTTTGTCTCTCTCTACGGTGGTTTGTAAATAGAGCTTAAGTATACGGTATGTTTCTTTTTTTACACAGTGTGTTTTTGGTTCTCTCATTTCAATAAAGGATGATAATGTCAATGATGATGTCTACAACAATTGCTCCCGCTTCTTCTTCTGCTGCTCCTATTAACAAGCCTAGTACGGTTCGGTCAGGGGCAGATTTAACCGCTGCATCTACACCAAATGCCCCAGTGGGCTTGTACCCTGCTACCCCTGCACCTACTTTGGCAACGCCTCCTGCTGATGCCTTTACGCCAACAGCATTAGATGCCAATGGTAACCCCATTGTTTCTACAGAAAACCCTACTACTCCCCCAACAGATGGAACGGTATCCCCTGCTAAAACGGGTTTTGACCCGATTGCTCTAGCTGTTGGGGTTGGTCTTTCAGGTGTTGCTGCCTTATTGTTAGGCTGGCTAGCAAAAGGTGCAAATAAAACGCTCCCTGAAATGGGTAAAGTCTTTTTCGCTACAGGGCTTGGTGCGGGGGCTGCCTTCGTGGCACCGTTTGGTAGCAATTTGGTGAGAGATTTGCTCAAGAAAAAACCAGCAACCCCTACCCCTGCAGATGCTACTAACCCTGCTGGTACCCCTCAGCCAGTGGGTACTAATCCGCAGGCTTTGCCTACATTGGCAAGCCCGCCTATTACCAATGTGGTTTCGGGGGCCGTACCCCCACCTGCCATTGACCCGATGACAGGATTACCCGTAGTGAATGGTGGTGCTTCTCCACAACTAAGAGCGTAGAGAAGAGCATTTCCACACGCCTCGTTTTTAATCATAAAAGTTTAGAGCGGTTTTACGACAAGAAGATTTTACTTCTGTATAAAACCGCTTTTTGCTATAATATAATCATAGGACAGAGGCTTTTTCCGTAACCTCGACAATTTCCCCTTTTTTCAGAAAGAATAGCCCCAACTATGATGATGGTTTCTACCCCTACAGCCTTTTCCCTTTCCAACGCTACTACCTCTGATGAGGCTTATCGGCAGGCGGGGGTTGATTTAGTTCAAGCTAAAGCCATTGTGCCTATTGCCAAACAAGCTAGTCAACGAACGGCTAACGCCTCATCCACACCTTTATTGGGTGGTATTGGTGGCTTTTGTGGGGCCTTTACCCTGCCCACAGGCTACGAAACCCCCGTGCTACTGGTAGCAACCGATGGGGTTGGCACTAAGCTTGAAATTGCTCAACAAGCGGGTATTCACACCACCATTGGTGTAGATTTGGTTGCTATGAGCGTGAACGATATTTTAGTACAAGGCGGAAAACCCCTTGTTTTCCTTGATTATTTAGCTACGGATAAAATTCGTCCTGACGTGTTTGAATCTATTTTAGCAGGCGTGGCTACAGGGTGTGAACAAGCAGGCTGTGCCTTAGTGGGCGGAGAAACGGCGGAAATGCCTAATTTTTACCAACCGCATCAGTATGATTTGGCGGGCTTTGCAGTGGGCGTTGTGGAGAAAACGGCTCTGCTACCCAAAACGGAAACCCTCAAAACCGGGGATATCTTACTGGGTTTAAGCAGTTCAGGATGCCATTCCAACGGGTATAGTTTAGTGCGTAAAACCTTGCAAGATAATGGCATTACGGATTGGACAGCCCCACTGCCGACCGATACGAGCGTTTCTATTGCTGATGCGTTACTGGCACCCACCCTTATTTATGTTAAACCCGTTCTCGCTTTGTTAGAAGCGTTCCCCACTGCCGTTAAAGCGATGGTTCACGTTACAGGCGGTGGCTTTCAAGATAATTTGCCTCGGGTTTTGCCTTCACACTTAAAGGCGGTTGTTCGTCCGCACGCATGGCAGTGGTTGCCTGTGTTTACTTATCTGCAACAATTAGGCGGCTATAGCCTAGAAACCATGCTCAACACTTTCAATTGTGGCGTTGGGTTTGTGCTAGTAGTAGACCCTGCCCAAGCCGAAACGGTTCAGCAGTGGCTAAAAACGCATTATTCGCAAGCGTTTGATGTGGCAGAAATAGGCGTATTGGCAGAAAAACCAGCGGATGACTCATCAGAATCTGTCGTATTTGAAACGCTTTAAAAAAAGGAGTATCTGCTTTGATGATGACGACAACACCAACTGCACTGGCCAATAAACGGCTTGCCGTACTCATTTCTGGCGGTGGTAGCAATTTAAAAGCCATTCATCACGCTATTGAAAACGGCTTACTAACCGATGCTGAAATTGTACTAGTTGTTAGTGATAAACCAACAGCGAAAGGGCTGGAATGGGCGTTTACGCAAGGGTTGAAAACCGCCTTAATTAGCCCTGCTCTCTGCAAAGAGGCGGAGGTTTCCTTTGAAGCCGTTTTGCTGGATGCGTTGTTAGAGCATCAGGTGGATGTGATTGTGTTAGCAGGCTTTTTGCGTATTTTTAAAGCAGAGGTTTTGACTGCTTTTGCAGGAAAAATCGTGAATATCCACCCCAGTTTGTTACCTGCTTATGGTGGCAAAGGCATGTATGGGGCGTTTGTGCATGAAGCCGTATTAGCTAATCAAGAAGCCCACACGGGTTGTACCGTTCATTTAGTTACTGCGGATGTAGATGAGGGTGAAGTGCTTGGGCAAGCAAAAGTACCTGTACTACCCAACGATACCGTTGAAACCCTAGCCCAACGGGTGTTAGAGCAGGAACATCGTCTTTATGCTGAAGTGTTACAACGGTGGTTACCAACCATCTAATACAATTTTAAATTTTTGGAGAACTAAACTATGTCTATTTTTAAAAAAAAATTCATGCCTTTGTTTCTAGTGCTTAGTATGATTGCCTATTGTATTGGGTTAGTTATTTTAAGTACCACGCTTTCTGGGTGTACAACCCCAGACCCGAAACAGGCGTTTAGCCCGATGGGTAAAGCCGTTGAAGAACTCAATAAAAAGGCTCAAGTAGCCATTGAAGCCAATGAGTTAGAAAAAGCAGACCAATTACTAACCGCCGCCAAAGAGCTAATGCCTGATAATACGGCTTTGGCGTTTAATTTAGGCGTGGTACAACTAAGTGAAGGTAAGTTACTAGCCGCTGAAAAGGCTTTTGCTACCTTGAAAAACCGTATTCCAGCTGAACTTTCTGAACGGTTGACGTTGAAGCAGTTAGAAGTGGCTAGTCAAATTTTGAGCCAGTTGGAACAGCCTGAAAAAATGGTGGCTACAGAGGGGAAAATCAAGCAAGCCCAAGCCCAAGAACTGCTTAATGGGATGACAAAAACTGCTCGGATTGTTACGTTGAAGAGCGATATTCAAAAAGCGTTTCAAACGTTAAAAACTGCTGAATTAAAAGATTCTGCCAAGCCTTGGCTGGCGGGTGTTAAAGTAACCTAGGTACTGTTGACAATAACGCTCTGATGGGCATCCGCAGAGCGAGAAAACGCAAACGTTTTACGTTGTCATTTGCGGTACTCCCTGCTAGAAGCAGAGTGATTGCAGAGCAATCAACGGTTATGTAGTTCTGTCTACACGCCCGTCAGTCCGTTCCGCATTCCTAGAATCTGCACCACCAGCCCACTATTGTCAACAGCACCTAACACCTCTTTTAAAATTTACATCCAGTTAATTTTTGAATGGGTATTAGATTCCTTGTAACTGGCAAGAACGCAAGTAATCTTCCAGTAATTGTTTGGCGGCTTGTTGGTCTATCAACCCCTTGTTACGGCTAGGTACAATCCCCTGCCTGCGTAGTTCCTGCTGGGCAATTTTAGAAGTCAACCGTTCATCTAGCAAATAAATGGGCAAATTCGGATGAGCCGTTTGCAATAAGGTGTAAAAAGCTTCCACCGTTTCCGCCATAAAGCCCAATGTGCCATCCATATTAACGGGCAACCCTAAAACCACACCGCCTATTTGTTTTTCTGCTATTATCGTGGCAAAAGCGGTTAGTAATTGAGCCTGTTTTGTACTACCTGTTTGTTGTTCCAACGTAGGCAAACCAAACACAAAAGTTTGAGACGCATCGCAATAAGCCAAGCCAATGCGTTTTTTGCCATAATCAATGGCTAATAGTGGGGCATCTTTCGGTAGACGGTGTTGTTGTTGCATAATAGGAATAGTCTTCTTTTGCGACTTTAATAGTGTATTAATGCTTAAATTATAAGACAAAATTCGCCATTTATGAAACAATAGTAAAATAGACTTTATTACTACCGTGTGCCTACTTTAGGAAAACTGCTGAATGCGTCGTTTATTACCTGCCTTTTGGACTAACCTTTCTGTTAACTCAATAACCCTTACCTGCTTCATGATGTTAGGACTTCTTTCCTTTTCTGTTTTGCAATCAGGCTGTACAGAAACGGCTACCTCTCAAGCTTCAGAACCAATTGCTACCACAGTTGCTTCTAATGTCCCTGTCGTTACGCCCGTTGAACAACCTATTCACTCTGATTTGGTTACCGTGGTACAACCTGCTGAACTAGTAAAATTGTTGCCATTGACAAAAACCACGCCTGTTTTTATTGATTTTACTTCTGAATACTGTGGCGAATGCCAAGCGATTGCTCCTGTTTTAGCCGCCGCAAAAAAACGATATGCCAATAAAGTAACGTTTCTAGCCATTGATGTTCAAAAAATGATGGATGCCCCAGATAAAACGCAAGGTAAAGATCTGATGTTGGTGTTTCGCCCCATGTATACGCCAACGCTTATTGCCGTTAAGCCCGGTGGTATTGTGGTAGCGGTAGAATCTGGCTTTAAAACGTCTCCGCAACTAGATGCGATGCTAAATAGTGCTTTGCCTGTTGTTGCTAAACAAAAGGTTAGTTAATCATCGGTTATTCTCTTAGTAGAAGGTGTATTTTTAGATGCGTCTAACGTCATTATGTTTAAAAGGGTTGTTTTTAATAGGGGCTGTTAGTTTTTCAGTTGTGCAATCAGGTTGTACAGATACGCACGTTAAATCGGTATCACCAGAACAGTTAATGAAGATTTTACCGCAATCTAAAACCAAGCCCATTGTGTTGGATTTTACCATGTCTACCTGTGGGGCTTGCCAGCAATTGGCTCCGTATTTACTGCCTATCAAAGACCAATTTAAAGAATCCGTGATGTTTATTGAATTAGATGTCCCCAAGATGTATCATTTACCTGATAGTGCATTGGGCAAACAATTGGTAGATGCATTTGACCCAAGGGCAACGCCCACACTGGTGGCTATTAAACCAGGGGGTGTTATTACGTCTATTCGGTCTCGGTTTGAATCCACCACGGATATTGAAGCGTTGTTTAAAAGTACCTTACCTACTAATTAGGCTTTATTCGTTTTTTACACCGTTAGAGATAGTTCTTCATGCAATTATTACCACTTCAAGATTGGATTTCGGGGTTTTTGGTTTTTTCTAAGCCCTACATCAGCCATGCCCCAACGTTTTTATTTCCGATAGCAGGGCTGGTTTTTGGTTTGCTGGCAGGTATTTCCCCCTGTTCGCTTTCTATTGCCCCCCTTTGGTTGGGGGTTCTACTGGCGGAAGAAACCACTTGCGGTGAAGAACCAGTCAAACAAACGCTAAGGTGCATTATTCAAAAAACAATGGCGTTTGTGCTAGGCTTAGCCACCATTTATGCCATTTTAGGTGTACTAGTTTTTCAATTAAAAGTGTTGATTTTTGGGGCTTGGCAAACATCGTGGTTGTTTTTAGGGTTAGGTACTATCACGCTATTTTTAGGGTTGCAGGTTTTAGGTGTTTGGCAGGTTTTGTTACCTAGCAAGTGGTTGCAAGCCGTCCATTGGCTTCAGCAGAAAGCAAAAAAAACAGGCCGATGGAAATCATACCTGCTGGGGGTGGCTTATAGTTTTCTACTTTCCCCCTGCGGAACCCCCCTATTAACAGCGACAGGTACGCTGGCGGTGCAGTCAAAATCCGTTATATTGACGGCTCTCATTTTGGCTTGCTATGGGTTTGGGCAAGGGGTTGTGTTATTTGTTTTGGCTTTGGGGTTAGATTGGTTGAAACATCAGCCTAAGTTAAAGCAATGGGGCGGATGGTTTAATAAAGCGGGTGGCGTTATTTTAATTGGGTTAGGTGGTTATTTATTATGGCAAGGGTTAAGTCCAACACCTTAACCTTCACGTTAAGGTTAATGGAAACTTAATCAATCCAAAATATGAATGTATTGTATAATTAAAATTAAGTTATTGTTTCGTTGTCGTTAGTTTTAAAAATCGGGTAAGTTAATGGTATCATCGTCTTTGAAATCGCCAACGCAGCGACTTGTATCGTTGCTGGCTCAAGACAAAAAAGATTTATTCATTCTGCTACTCTACACGTTGCTGAGCAGTTTGTTTACCTTGGCGATGCCGTTGGCTTCCCAAGCGTTAATTAACACCATCGCTAGCGGGTTTTTCCTGCAACCGCTGATTGTACTAACCAGTTTGGTATTGGGCGGTTTGCTATTTGCAGGCTTTATTCGGGTGATTGAACTGTGGCTGGTGGAAATTTTACAACAACGCCTGTTTGTTTCCGTGGCACTCAAACTGGCAGACCATTTGCCGAAAGTCAACCTGCATTCGCTTATTGAAAGCTATGCCCCTGAATTGGTTAATCGGTATTTTGATTTGATGACGGTGCAAAAATCGTTGGCTAAATTGCTTTTGACCGTACCTAGTTCCGTGGTGCAAATGCTACTTTGTATGACCATTATGGCACTGTATAGCCCTTATTTTATAATATTTGGGGCGTTTATGATACTGGCGTTAGGCATTATGCTGGTACTGGGAAAAAACGCCGTCAAAGAAAGCTTAACGGAATCTAAATACAAATATCAATTAGCTAGCTGGCTAGAAGATGTTGCCAGATGCCAAGTAGGCTTTAAACTAAATGCCGACCCATTGTTTAGCCTAAAAAAAGCAGATGCCTTGGCGGGCAATTATGTGAGGGCTAGAAAATCTCATTTTACTATTTTGCTTCGCCAGTTAAGTTGGGAATTTATTGTTTCTGCTATAGCACTTTCAGGCGTGTTAGCCTTGGGTGGGTGGCTGGTTATTCAAGCGAAACTTTCTTTGGGGCAATTAATTGCTGCAGAACTAATGGCTATTTTAACCCTTGCTGCGGTAGATAAATTGGTGTTAAGCCTAGAAACTTATTATGATTTATTAACGGGGCTAGATAAATTAGGCGTGTTGGAAGATTTACCTGAAGAACCTTCGGGCAACCAACCCTTGGTGGCTATTCCTATTGGGGCGGGCGTTAGCATGACCCTTAAAAACGTCTATTTTTCTTATGGCAAGAATTTGCCTTTGTTTGAAAAGTTTAGCTTGGTTATTCCTGCCCATACTCGGTTTGCCATTGTGGGTTCAAGTGGGTCTGGTAAAACAACACTGTCAGATTTGTTATTGGGGCTACTAACCCCCACCAGCGGTAGCGTTGCCATCAATCAGCAAGATTTGCGTGATATTGATGTGTGGCAATTTCGGAATGCCTGTGCTTCAGTTGATGCCCCTAATAGTATTTTTTCAGGCACTTTACTTGAAAATATTTTGATGGGGCGGGATGCTTCCCACACCGATATTGATTGGACATTGGAACATAGTGGCGTGAACCATTGGCTGAACAAATTACCCAATGGGTTGAATACTCCGCTGGTTTCGGAAGGCACCAATTTATCGCAAGGTAAACGGCAAATGGTATTGTTGGCACGGGCTATTTTAGAACGCCCCAGCTTGCTGGTGTTAGATGAAGCCTTCCATGCCATTGATAGAAATATTCGTCAGCAAATTTTAGCCACCTTGTTTGATAAAGCCTTACCTTGGACGATTGTCGTGATTACCCACGATGCGGAAATTTTAGCCATGTGCGATGAAGTGGTCATGTTAGATGAAGGCAAGTGTGTTTTCCACACCACGGCTCAAGTGTTAGCTTCGTTGCCAGAAAAAAGTATTCCCACCTTGTTTTTAACCCTGTTCCCTACGTTAATTCGTTCCGCCATTGCCCCCAACCCAGAGGCTGAATAACCATGATGATGATGATAGCCACCGATAGTAGTTATACGCAACAAGCCTCTATCATTGCAGAAGCTACCACGTTGCAACGGGTTAAAACACCGTTATTTATTACTCGGTTAGCCAGTATTTTGTTATTAGTTGTGGCGTTGGTTATTTTGGGCGTGTGTTTTATTCCTTGGCAACAATCGGTTTCAGGGGTTGGGCAGGTTATGCCGTTTGACCCTGCTAACCGCCCGCAAACGGTGGAATCGCCGCTAGATGGGGCTAGAATTGAACAATGGCTGGTGAAAGAGGGCGATTGGGTCGAAAAAAATCAACCCTTGCTCAAACTAGCAGAAGTTAAAACCAAATATTTAGATGAACAACAACTCAACCGTTATAAAGGCGTTTTAACCAGTATTGAAGCCCAACAGCAGGCGGCTCAAGACCAATTTAACGCCATTAACAGCCAAGCCTCTTCCGTAGGGGCGGGCAGGCAGGCAGCCATTGCTTCAGCCTTGGCGAAAGTGCAACAATCTAACAATTATATTGCGTCTGCCCAACAAGAAGCCATTGAAGCTAAGCAAGCCAAATTGGTTGCAGATAAAAACCTGAAACGGCTAGCTTCACTGGAAGCTGAAGGGCTACGGTCTACGAGAGATTTAGAATTAGCCCAACTAGAATCCGTCAGAACAGGTGCTAAATATCAGGCTTCACAAGCGAAACTAGCTGCTTCTCAGCAAGAACAACGGATTGCCCAACTCGATATTGCCAAAATTCAAGCAGATACCACGGCAAAACTGCAAGAAACGCAAGCGAAATCTGCCAAATCATCGCAGGATTTACAAAAAACCGTGGGCGACCAACTGAAACTAGCCACCGAACTTCGGGGCTTGGAACTTCGCCAAGCTCAACGATTGGTAAAAGCTCCCTTAACGGGTAGAGTGGTTCGGGTGAAAACCGTTGGCTCAGGGGAAACGGTTAAAGAAGGGCAAGAATTATTGATGATTGTACCCACCACCAAAGACCAAGCCGTTGAACTGTATGTTTCGGATTTAGATGCCCCGCTTATTCATGTGAACGACGTGGTTCGGCTTCAATTTTCAGGCTGGCCAGCGTTGCAGTTTTCAGGGTGGCCACGGGCGATGAGGGGCACCTTTGCTGGCAGAGTCAAAGTGGTAGATGCCGTGGATAATGGGTCTAGCAAGTTCAGAGTGCTGGTGGTGCCAGATGAAGTCGCCATCGCCAAAAAAGAAGAAGAAGCTTGGCCGGCCCCTAGTGTACTTCGGGCAGGCACGCAAAGCATTGGTTGGTTTATGTTACGCACCGTGCCTTTGGGCTACGAATTATGGCGGGTATTTAACGGATTCCCTCCTGCATTGAAGCAAAAACCTGAAAGCTATGGCGATGCCAGCAAACCAAAATCTATGATAAAATCTAACGCAAGTAAGGCAAAGTAACATGAAACTTGTTGATAATGGCTCTTCAGTCTGTCATTTCGAGCATCGTCGAGAAATCTCCTTATCTGTCTTAGGGGATTTCTCGGCTACGCTCGAAATGACAAGAAAAGGATATTATTGTTCGCTAATACTGACTATAGGGCTGTTTTTCTTTCTTGTATTGCCTTCGTTTGCAGGAACGCCGCTAACCTTACTAGAACCTGAACCTACCCCACCAGCCCCAACAGAAGTAACGGCCTTGCCCACTAGTGGCATATTAAGCCTTGAAACCTTTAAAACTTGGGTGGAACAAACCCACCCTGAACTGGAACAAGCCCGACTAAAACAGTTAGGTGCTTCGGCTAAACGGCTTTCCACCCAAGGGGCGTTTGACCCTAAGCTGATAAATTCAACAGAACAAAAACGCTTTAACTCCAACTCATCGGTCGGGAAAGAAAAAGAAGCCTTTCAAACCGATACGGAAATTATCACGCAAACCCGAAGCGGAGCAACCCTTGGCGGCGGCATCCGCACAGCTAGGGGCGATTATTCTTCTTCCGTTCAGCCCGCAGGTAAAGGCGGGGAATGGTATGCGGAACTCACGTTACCGTTGCTCAAAAACCGAGGCATCAACCCTGCTAATTTTGTGGAACAACAAGGCTTAATTGGCGAAACACAAGCCGAAGTGCAACTAGCACTCACCCGAATTGATTTATTAACTGAAGCCCAACTACAATATTACGAATGGGCGTTGGCTCATCAGCGGTTGCAGGCGTTTGATGCCTTAACGCAATTGGCAGAAAATAGGTTGGGCATGGTTGAAAAACGAGCCACTTCGGGCGATGTAGCGTTGATAGATATTACAGAAGCCCAACAGGAATGGAAACGTAGGCAACGCAGTTTAGCTAAAGAACGAGAAGCCTTCCAAAAAACGACGATTACGACCTCTCTTTTCGTGTGGAACACCCAAAAAACCGACCGTGAGACCAGTTTGACGGGCGTATTACCTGAACTTGGCAAGGTGCCTGAAATAGCACCCGCTGGGGCGGAACAGTTATTGGTAACGGGTAAAATTGGTATTTTGCAGGGGCATCCCGCGTTGAAGACCTTGGCTTTGGGGCAACAGCTTTCCAAATTGGAACTGAAATTGGCGAAAAATCAGCTTTTACCGCAGATAGATTTACTGATGAGCCCCTCCTACCAAGCGGGGGCGGATGGTATTGGCTTTGGCTACAAGGCGGGCGTGAAGATGAGTATTCCCTTACGAAACCGTGGGGCTAGGGGTAAGGTGCAATTGGCGGAAGTGGAATTGAAGCAGATTGATTTGAAAACCAAGCAGACTTTGCAGAAATTGTTTGCGGAACTGGAAAAAGCGGTGGCATCGGTGCATCAGGCATACAATCGGTTAGAGTTGGCGGAGCAGGAATATGCTTTGGCGGAAACGTTGCAGAAGGCGGAACTTCGGAAATATGAAGCGGGGGATTCCACCTTGTTTGTGTTGAACCGCAGGGAACGAGACACCACCGAAGCTCGCATTCAGGTGCTTCAAGCCTTGGTGGATTTCCAAGCGGGCTGGGTTTTGTATCATCGAGCCATTGGGCAGGTGTAGTTTTTTAGTAGATAATTGGGTCAAATTTCTCTCTTCTATTCTCTGACTCTTTCTTCTAAAAAAAGGACTTCCCACCATGATTTTTCGCCCTAAAATGCCACTTGCTTTAATTATTGCCAGCTGTATGTTTTTGGCTAGCTTTATCAGCTTTTCAAATCCACCTTCCGCCCAAGCCAACTATCGGGCAGATTCCATCAACACCCGTAACAACGAAGGCAACACGCCTCTCAACGTCGCCACTAAACGAGCCGATGTGGAAGCCGTTCGCTCCTTGCTCCATTCTGGTGCCGACCCTAACGTGCGAGACAACGAAGGCAATACTCCCCTTGCCTCACTGCATTCGCCAACCCTGCTAGCCCAGACCCCGTTGTTGCTAAAGAAAAAACCGAAGCCCAAATGGCACTTAAATCGAATGAATCCAGTGCTTCAACCCTTCACACGGCCGTTAGCGAAGCCAATGCGGAAATGTTGGAATCGCTCATTCAGGCGGGTATGGATGTTGAAACAGAAGACCATTACGGCAGAACGCCCCTTCACTTAGCTGCTAGCAAAGGCTTTACCCAATGCGTTACCCTTCTATTGGCAGCGGGGGCGAAGGTCAATACGGTTGATGTGGATAGCAGTACTCCGTTGCACAATGCGGCTTATTTTAATTGTGTTGATATTGTGAAACAATTAATTAAAGCGGGTGCCGATGTTAATTTACGAGATGGCTTAGGCTGTACCCCCTTACACTGGACGGTTTGGGGCGGTTTCGGGACTGAAACCATTACCTTGTTATTAAATGCGGGTGCGGACGTGAATTCAAAAAGTTATGAGGGTGAAACGCCGTTCAAGCGTGCCTCCGAAGAAGGTAAAACGGCTATTATCAAGGTATTGAAAAAAGCAGGCGGTAAAAAATAGCTCATCCATTCTCTGTTTAAACTGGCATACACTAGACCTCTTGCATGACTCGATAGGTGGGTGCAGATTCTAGGAATGTTGTTTGCCCTGCAAACAGGTTGCTTTAGCAACCAAGAACGGAGAATTTGACGTGTACATAGAAGTACATAAGAATTCGTTGATTCCTCTGGAATCATTCTACCGAAGGTAGAAAATACCACAAATGACAACGTAAAACGTTCTACGTTTTCTCGCCCTGCGGATGCCCCAGATATCGAGTCATGCAAGAGGTCTACTGTTAAAATATGCCGTATTCTTTGGGGTGAAGCAAGGTTTGATAGGCATGATATTGTTCTATCCAAGCTTCAATACTTAACACCCGCTGATGCCAAGTGTGGTTAGTCAAACAAACCGCCTGCCCAGCTTTGGCAATAGCTTCAAGCTTTTTGGGCGATTCATTCAACCAACGTCCTACTTTTTCCGCCCCAGCCTGTAGGTTGTAAGGGCTAATTAAAATCGCCGCTTTTTCATCGTCGTACGTTTCCCTAAGCCATGGCATATCATCGCACGCAACCGCCGTACCATTGGCTTGAGCGTAAAAAATGCGTTCATGCCCACCGTGGGTAAAGCAGTATACTTGGCTCCATACCAGCTTCACTTGCTGGATTTTTTCCAACAACCAATCAAAGGGCTGAGCCCCCACAACTTCCCACGCCTTAGAGGGCTTTTTCAGTTGCTCCCAGCCATTGCCTGCAATAATAAGCGGTAACTCTGCTGCGGCTTGAATGAATCCGCCCCGAAAGTGCATTTCAACGGCTCGTTCAACCCGCAAAAACAACTGAAGGAACAAATCTTTATTGAGCAAGGTGGTTGTCATACCCACTTGTTCAAATGCCGAAAGAAACCGACTGCCCATCGGCGTTTCAGGGTCTTCAATTTGGGCTTCTACAATGGTTTGTAATAATTGGGTTAGCACGGGGGTGTCATCAAACGTTAAATCTGCCCAACAGGCATCAAACGGTTTATAACTGCCCGCTACTAATATTTGATGGTCTCGTTTTTCGTAAGGAATGGCTTTTTTCGAGGAAGGCACTTTCGCTCCAGCGTGTTTTAAACACCCTGAAAGCCCTGTAAACTGCTGATTCAAAAAGCGGTTGGCAAAATCCACATGGGCTTCATCTACATAAGTGTTGATGTGTTGTTCAATGGGTAAATCTACCCTACTATACTGCTTCATGGGATGGTCTACAAAGTAGTTGATGCAGGGAATGTTGAGTAATTGGCTTAAGGTGGTATCGTTAATGGTTAATTCTTTGGCAATGCCGTTGAAACTAATAATTAAGCTCAGTGGCGTACCACCGCCTTGAATAGCGTTGATGATGATGTCGTTGAAGGTAGCATCATCAAAATGGGTGCGGGTTACTTGGTGCCCTCTGGCTTGTAGGGCTTGGTCTAAATCAAGAGCGAATCGGTTATTGGCACCGTATTGGCTTTGCCCTTCTAAAATTAGTACATGGTGTAGGCGGGGCGGGGCGTTGAATTGGTCTATGACTAAGGCTGTCATCATGGCGGAATATTACCTTTCTTTCGCTCGTTCATTGTCTTTATCGTATCAAATTTTTAGGCAATTGCGTTATCTTTTTCGATAAATCCCTTTTTCAGTGGTTTCTAATTAAAATACAGACTGTGCATGATTGATAGATTTTGTTGAAATTGCTAACTTCAAACCATAGGCAGTTGGAGACAGGCTGGTGCGAGCGGAGCGAAGCAGACCAATTAGGAAACCCTCTGGTTTTCGGTCAAGCCTGTTTTCAACGTGCGTGTAAACCAGCCAGCCCTTGTTCCCCTGGGGAATACAAAGGGGGCGGTGAGCAGCCCCTTTGTTTTGCGGGGGGTATGGGGGGTGCCCAAATGGTACCCCCCATGAAGCCCTAGCCCTTATCAATCAACCACTCCGCATTATAGCTACGCAGTATAATCCGTTTTTCAGTGGTTTCTAAAGGTTTGATAAATTTTTCAACCAACTACTAGCTTCTAGGTTATCCTTTTTGTACACTAATATAGATGTTTATTTTTTCCCCTTTGATGACTGGATAATTCCCCGCCATGGTTCCCTCTTTGCAAACTGCTACTACCCGAAAAGAAACCCTGCTTGCTGAAATTAAAGCCCTTAAAGCAGAACGCAACGCAGTTATTTTGGCACACGTTTACGAACGGTTGGAAGTGCAGGATGTGGCAGATTATCGGGGCGATTCATTGGGGCTTAGCCAGCAAGCAGCCGCCACACAAGCGGATATCATTGTGTTTTGTGGCGTTCATTTTATGGCAGAAACGGCGAAATTGCTCAGCCCAGAAAAAACGGTCTACTTGGCTAACCCTCATGCGGGTTGCCCCATGGCGGATATGATTACCCCAAGCCAATTGCTAGCCTTTAAGGCACAATACCCGAATGTACCTGTAGTGGGTTACGTTAATACCAGTGCGGCGGTGAAGGCGTTGTGTGATTGCTGTTGTACCAGTGCCAATGCCGTTGAAGTGGTAAAAAGCCTGAATACTGAGCGAGTGCTTTTTGTGCCAGATAAGCATTTAGGGGCTTATGTGCAAAGCAAATTGCCTGAAGTGGAAATTATTTGCTGGGATGGCTTTTGCCCCGCCCATTTACGGATTGATTTAGAGGATTTAACTGCTCTTAAAACGCAACACCCCAAGGCGTTGGTGTTGGTTCACCCTGAATGTGATGAGCCTGTCAAAGCGTTGGCGGATTTTGTGGGTAGTACCACGGGCATTTTGGAACAGGCAGCAGTTTGCTATGCCGATACCTTTATTATTTGCACGGAAGATGGCGTAGCCCAACGGTTAACGGCAGACTTTCCGCATAAAAACTTTTATACCCCCTCTCGGTCTCAAGCTATGTGCCCGAATATGAAGATGACTCGGTTGGAAAATATTAAGAAAGCGTTGTTGGGGCAGGTGCCAGCGGTGGAAATTGAGCCAGCCTCTTTTGCTAAGGCACGGCAGGCGTTGGATGTGATGATGGCGTTGCCTGTTTCTACTTCAGCGGTTTCGGCTGGGTCTGCGGCTTGCAGATGCCAATCGAAGCGATAACAGTCTGTTTACATCTGTTTACAATCGATACGTTTTTATTGCACTAAGAGCTATTGGTAGTATAGTT
>JAPLIO010000210.1 GCA_026389055.1 Candidatus Melainabacteria bacterium
CTACGGGTATTGACGGGGGGATGTTCTTTTTGCCCCTTCGGTGGACGGAACGCATCGGCAGCTGCAGAGCAAATGCGATGGTCGTTCCTACTGGTGGGTTTGCATGCTTACGCTATTTTAATTGTCAATTGGTATCAGTTGGGGTATTAGGCTTAATTGCTAGCTTCGCCATTCCCAGTGTGGTAAACGCCATGGGGCAGTCCGCCAACAGAGCCTTACTAAAAGAAAGTATCAATACGATTGCTAAAGTGGCACAAGCAGGCGTACTTACAGGGGAACTAACCCCTGACGATGCTGGTGAACAGTATATGATAAAAACTTTAAATGCCAATAAGGTTTGCCCAACGGGTGCTTGCCACGATACTTGGCTTTCTGGCAGTGCAGATGAAGCTTCCGCTACAGGGGCTATTCTTCAAAATAGAGTAGAACTAACTTTTATTAACCGAAGCTTAACAGAGCAAGTTGCTTATGTGGATGTTAACGGTAACAGCCAACAACCCAACCAAATAGGTAAAGATGTGTTTATTGTTTGCTACAACGCAACGCAAGAGGTAACCACTGGAGCTTGTGGCAGGCTAAACCCAGCACAACTTACCCCACATCCAAGCGATTCTGCCAACCTAACAGGCTATAATAACTTGATTTTTTAGCCTAACACTTTTGCCCGAGCAATGGCGGCCTGAACAGCTTCATCAATAGCAGACCGAACACCCGCTGCTTCAAGTACAGATAACCCTTCTGCCGTGGTACCAGCAGGCGTAACCACATTATCACGCAACTGGGCAGGGTGCAACCCTGATTGTTCTAACAGCAGAGACGTACCTATCAGCAACTGAGGCACCATTTGTTTAGCCATTGCCCGAGGAATACCCGAATGAACCGCCGCATCAATCAAGGCTTCAATAATTAGCAGTACATAAGCAGGCCCACTGCCCACTAAGCCCGTAGCCGCATCAAACAAGTTTTCAGGCAATACTTCACAACACCCCAATTTTTTCAGCAAAGTAATTAACACTTTTTCGTGTTCTTTATCTACCAAGGCATTGCTGGTAAGCGTTGAAACACCATGCCCTACAGCCACACCTAAGTTAGGCATTACACGCACCATAGGCAACGGAATTTCTAACGTTTTTTGCAACGTTTCCAATTGAACACCTGCCGCAATAGAAACCAACGTTAGCCCTTTTTTCAGTGGCTCTAATGCCAGCTGTTGCTTGAATGCGGCTAAGGCATCCGCCACCTTATGAGGCTTTACGCCCAAGAAAATGAACTCTGTTTTAGAAAGCTCTTTGGCATATTCTTTAGGACCATAAACCCGAATGCCAAATTCATCGGTCTTTTTCTGGGCATCTTCCGAAGAAGAAGCCACGCCCCATAACTTGTCAGATTTTATTTTAGCATTAAGCAAACCCTGTAAAATAGCCCCATTCATTTTACCTAAGCCAATAAAGCCGATGGTTAAGTCTTGCACAGCAGTCATCATCATCATAAAAATTATCCTTGTAAAAAAACGAACAACAGAGGTTACGGAAAAGGCTTCAGTAGGATGTGATAGCTAGGCACGAGCAACGCAGTAATGGGCGTTTAGCCTAACTAAATAACCGAACGAGTAGCACAGTAACAACGCTAGCACGCCTAATGGAGATTTTTCCGTAACCTCAAAAAAGAAACCATGCTATTAGTTTAACAGACCTTAATGCTTAAATTCACGCACACCTGTAAATATCATGGCAATACCGTACTGGTTACAAGCGGCTATGACTTCAGGGTCTTTAATACTACCGCCTGGTTGAATAATTACCGCAATACGATTTTGAGCAGCCAGCTGGATATTATCTACCGCAGGGAAGAATCCATCGGAAGCCAAAATCGCTTCGGTTGTGCCTTCGCAGGCTTGAGCAACGGCTTGTTCGACCGCCCCAACCCGACTGGTTTGTCCGCCACACAAGCCAACCGTTTTACCCCCTTGTACAATGGCAATCCCGTTGGATTTCAAGTGTTTAACCACCCGCCATGCAAAGGCAGCTTCTTTCAACTGACTTTTGGAAGGCTTGGTAGAGGTAACTACCTTCATGTTTTCTGCCAACAACGCTTCGGTTACGGCAAACGATTGTTCTTGAACCAAGAACAGTTCAGGCGAAACTTGTCGAATGGTTCGCCCATCACGCAACTGGGCAGGATGAATTTTCCCCGCTTGCTGAGCTTCCGAAGTAGGGCGGGTTACTAAGCGGATATTTTTCTTTTGGGTCAAAATAGCCAAGGCTTCTTCCGTAAACCCAGGGGCTACAATCACTTCTAAGAACAAGGCATGCAACAACTTCGCCGTTGGCTCATCTACAGGCCTATTCGACGCAACAATGCCACCAAACGCTGAAAGCGGATCGCAATCAAGGGCTTGCTGAAACGCTTGAGCCAATGTGGGGGCTTCCGCCACACCGCAAGGCTGTGTATGTTTTATAATAGCGGCGGTTGGTAGTTCTACAAAATCAGAAATCAACGCCCAAGCCGCTTCCATATCTAAAATATTGTTATAAGAAAGGGCTTTACCGTGCAACACATGGAAGGTTTCAACATCAGGGTTGCTGGTGTACAACGCGGCAGGCTGATGGGGGTTTTCCCCATACCGCATAGGCTGAATATTGTGCAATGCTAAATTCAACACGGGCGGAAGGCTATTAAGCAATTCCGCTGGTTTCAGTTCCGATTGAAGGGCATTTATCATCCACCCCGAAATGGCGTTATCGTAGGACGCTGACAATTGAAAGGCTTCTAATGCCAACCGTTGGCGTAAGCCCATGCTGGTTTTGTTTCCATTAGCTAACAAATCCACCAACACCGCTTCATACTGTAGCGGATTAGAAACCACCGCCACATCTGCATGGTTTTTAGCCCCTGCCCGAATGAGTGCAGACCCACCAATATCAATCAATTCCACTAAATCTACAGAGGCATCGCCTGCTTCTACCTTAGCTAACCCACTTTGGAAGGGGTAGAGGTTGACTACAACCAAATCCACCACCCGAGAAACTTGTGCCATATGGCTGGCGGATGCCCGCTTAGCCAAAATACCTGCAAACACTTCAGGATGCAGACTTTTAACCCGCCCTTCCAACAATTCGCCATAGCCTGTAACATCGGCTACTTCCGTGGAAGGCAAACCCGCTTCCACTAAGGCTTTATGCGTGCCACCTGTCGCTAAAAGCTGGTACCCAAAGCGTTCTACCAAGGCTTTCGCAAAGGGGACGAGATTGGTTTTATCGTAAACGCTCAACAGTGCCGTGGGCGTTGGAGAAACAGCCACAGTGGCTGAGGCAGATTGAACAGAAGGTGAAGTCATCATCATTGAAACAGTATCCTTACAGTATTGAGAGGCAAAAGAGAACATCTAAGCCTCTCAATTGTAAGGGAAACAAACCGTTACGAAAAGAAGCGAGAATTAAATGCGGCCTTCCCAATACCCACCTTGTCTATCAAACAACGCATCGTACCCCGACCAAAAACGGTATGGCGGAAACAGCCCAATAATAGCGTGGGTCGCTACTTTTTTACCAGGTTGGCTATTAACCGCTTGCCCGATACCGGGCCAAATAATCAGCGATAAAGCCCCTGCTGCCACAGAACGCCCTGTAATATGCCCTCGGGTGCCTTTAGCTTCAACGGCCCCTGTTAACGTAGAACCAACCACTAGCAACACCAATGCCATAACGGCAACGGTTTGCTTTAGCCATTGGCGTTTAATAACTGGCACAACGGCAATAGGCGATGATAAAGTCATAATGCTCATAATATAATCATGTCCTTCTGTTTTTTTAACTTATAATTTATAAGATGGAGTAAAGGTAGAATGGCATGTGCCTCCTTTTACCACCTATCACGCTACTACTACAACCTATACTCTTTTTTGAGCGAGTTGACAATGCCTTTACCGCCAGTAACATCACTAAAAATAGCTGAACCTTTTGACGATTCGGCTTTTTTTGAGTACGCTTGTGATAGATGTAATGCCCCCGTATGTGAACGTCAAACCCTGATAGGCTTAGCCTTAGGGGTTGAAGAAGAAACGCTGTGTGTAAGGTGTTTAGAAGCCCAGCAAGACTTGGAACAAGCTGTATTTCTACCCAAAACGAAACGGTATATTCAAAGCAGAGATTGCTTTAAAAAGCCTTGGAATGCCGTGGCGGAACAAGCCCAAAACTGCCCCCTTTTACCTTTAGGGCAATGCCCTTGTCAGGATTTATAACTTTATGACATCAGCTTCTTTACCGTTTGGCAAGCCTGCTAGTATTTCGCTGGATTTACGCAAAACCAAATGCCCGCTCAACTTTGTGAAAGCCAAGCTGGCGTTGGAAAAATTGGCGATTAGCGAAGTGCTGGAAGTGTTGCTCCTCACCACGGGCGATTCTGCGTTGAACGTACCTAATAGTTTTCGGCAAGAAGGGCAATCCGTCGCCGTACTGCCTGCGGATGTTGATGATGAGACCCTGCAAGTGTTACATATTAAGAGGCTTGTTTAAAATGCCTGCACTACCGCCACCGATAAATCAGCTGAACCTGCTCGATTCGCTGAATCAACAAACAAGCGAAGCACAACCCAGCAACACGGAGCCTGCCATTTTTTCGGTTTCGCAACTAACCAACCTGCTCGGTTCAGCGTGGAAAATGCACCCCACGTTGGGCAACAAAGTGCTGGTGGAAGGAGAAATTTCCAACCTCAAAAAATCCGCCAGAGGACACGTCTACTTCACCTTAAAAGATGAAGGGGCAAGCATTTCAGGCGTACTTTGGGCATCCACCGCCAGTAAGCTAAAAATCTCGCTAGAAGAAGGAATGGCGGTCATCGCCACAGGGCTGGTTGAAATCTACGCCCCTTCGGGGAATTATTCATTAGTGGTTTCAAAAATTGAGCCTGTCGGGTTGGGAGCATTGCAACTCGCCTATCAGCAACTCAAAGAAAAATTAGACGCCGAAGGGCTATTTGAAGCATCTCGAAAACGAGCATTACCGCTGTTTCCGTTTAAAATTGGCTTAGTAACCAGTAGTACAGGGTCTGTTTTGCATGATATGATGCGAGTCATTCAAGCCAAAAATCCCGCTTTAACGGTTGTTCTATCCCCCGCCAAAGTACAAGGAGCAGGGGCTTCCGCTGAAATTGCCCAAGCTATTGAAAGCCTGCAAAATCCCGCTTTAGAGCTAGAAGTCATCATTGTAGCGAGAGGCGGAGGCAGTTTTGAAGATTTATTCTGCTTTAGTGAAGAACCCGTTGTTCGAGCCATCGCCAATAGCCGATTGCCCATTGTTACAGGCATCGGGCATGAGCCTGATTTCGGTCTGGCAGATGCCGTGGCGGATTATTCTGCCCAAACCCCAACCGCAGCAGCGGATAGGGCTGTAGGCAATTGGTTTGATTGGCAACACACGCTAACGCAAACAGGCAGTTGGCTGGCAGAAACCGTCGAACGGTCGGTGGGCTTGGCTACGCAAGATGTGGATCGGAAAACCAGCCAACTGCAAGAGGGGCTTCAACACCAAACGGTGCAAGCCGAACAAGCCTTAACCCAACTGGCAAACACCTTAGAACGAGACAGTCTGCAAAATTTAACATGGGCGGAGCACCGCTTTCAACAACAAGTGGCGGAACTACAAGCCTTTAGCCCCTTACAGGTTCTAAACCGAGGGTATGCCGTACTGGAAACCGTTGAAACAAATCAGCCCGTAAAAACAACCCAAGCCCTTCGGGTAAACGACCAGCTAAAAGCAAGGCTGGCGGAAGGGGCATTGCTCCTACGGATAGAGGACATCCTCCCTTAATAAAGTGATAATCATCTCAATGCTTGTTTTATCAATCAAAAAACTGTAAACTAGAAGTATCATTAGTCGTACGCTGTTATAGTATGCCTCGCTGTAGGCTCTGTAGTGAAAAATTGATTGTTTTGTTATCCAACTAGCCGTTACATGAAGCCATAAGCGGTCATTGATTAGAAAAGAGCAGTTCCTATGTTTGAACGGTTTACGGAAAAAGCCATTAAAGTTATTATGTTAGCTCAAGAAGAAGCCAGACGCTTGGGGCATAACTTTGTAGGAACAGAACAAATTTTATTAGGCCTTGTAGGCGAAGGCACGGGCATTGCAGCCAAAACGCTTAAAAGCATGGGCATTAACCTGAAAGAAGCCAGAGCCGAAGTAGAAAAAATTATCGGGCGTGGTTCAGGGTTTGTTGCCGTTGAAATACCTTTCACCCCTAGGGCAAAGCGGGTTTTAGAGCTTTCTTGGGATGAGGCACGCCAATTAGGGCATAACTATATTGGCACCGAACATCTATTATTAGGGCTTATTCGTGAAGGCGAAGGTGTTGCCGCCAGAGTACTTGAAAACCTAGGCGTTGATTTAGGCAAAATTCGTTCTAACGTAGTTAGGATGCTGGGCGAAACCCGTGCAGGGGCAGGGGCTGGCAGTGGTTCCAGCAGCAGTTCGGGTGGTAGCAGTTCTTCAGGCAAAAGCAAAACCCCAACCTTAGATGAATTTTCACAAAACCTTAGCCTTGCCGCACAAGAACAACGATTAGACCCTGTTATTGGGCGTGAAACCGAAATTGAACGGGTCATCCAAATTTTAGGGCGTCGCTCTAAAAATAACCCTGTACTTATTGGCGAGCCTGGGGTGGGTAAAACCGCCATTGCAGAAGGGCTAGCCCAGCGTATTTTTACAGGTGATATTCCCGAATTGCTTCGGGAAAAGAAGATTATTCAGCTAGATATGGGCTTGCTGGTAGCGGGTACCAAATACAGGGGTGAATTTGAAGAACGCCTAAAAAAAGTAATGGATGAAATTCGTCAATCAGGCAATATCATTTTGGTGATTGATGAAATGCACACCCTTATTGGGGCGGGTGCAGCCGAAGGAGCGATTGATGCGGCTAACATCCTCAAGCCATCGCTTTCTCGTGGGGAATTACAGGTTATTGGGGCTACCACCATTTCTGAATACCGTAAGCACATTGAAAAAGATGCCGCTTTAGAGCGTCGGTTTCAGCCTGTTTTCGTAGACCAACCCGCCGTGCATGAAGCCATTGAAATTATCAAAGGCTTACGGGAAAAATACGAAGAGCATCACCATTTAACCATTACAGATAAAGCCGTAGAAGCTTCGGTTATTTTGTCTGACCGCTACATTTCAGACCGCTTCTTGCCAGATAAAGCCATTGACTTGATGGATGAAGCTTCATCCAAAGTTCGGTTGGCTACAGGGAAATTACCCCCTGAAGGCAAAGCGTTAGAAACCGAAATTAAAGCGGTTGCCGTGCAAAAAGAAACCGCTATTCGCAACCAAGAATTTGAAAATGCCACCGAATTTCGGGATAAAGAAGCTGCCTTGCGGGAACAACTGCGTGAAATAGCCGATGCCCACAAGAAAACGCTCAACCCGAAAGAAATTTTTGTAACTGATGAACATATTGCTCAAATTGTTTCGCAATGGACGGGCGTGCCTGTTTCAAAACTAACCGAAACCGAAAGCGAAAAACTATTGAAAATGGAAGATATTCTGCACCAAAGCGTGATTGGTCAGCATGATGCGGTTGTCGCCATTTCCAAGGCTATTCGTCGTGCACGGGTTGGATTAAAAAATCCGAATCGCCCCATTGGTTCGTTCATTTTCTGCGGGCCTACAGGGGTTGGTAAAACCGAACTAGCCAAAACGCTAGCCTCCTATTTCTTCGGCTCTGAAGATAGTATGATTCGCTTAGATATGTCTGAATTTATGGAACGCCACACGGTTTCTAAACTGATTGGGGCTCCTCCTGGCTATGTGGGCTTTAATGATGGTGGGCAGTTAACCGAAGCTGTTCGGCGGAAACCCTATAGCGTATTGTTGTTTGATGAAGTTGAAAAAGCCCACCCTGATGTGTTTAACGTAATGCTTCAAATTTTGGATGACGGCAGATTAAGCGATTCCAAAGGGCGAACAGTCGACTTTAAAAACACCATCATTATTATGACTTCCAACGTAGGTGCTCAAGGCATTGAAAACCCCTCAAGCATTGGGTTCTCAACCCCAGGTAGCGATGATAAACAGGCTCGGTATGAAAATATCAAAAGCAAAGTAACCGAATCCATGAAGCAAGTATTCCGTCCCGAATTCTTGAACCGCTTGGATGATGTCATTATCTTCCAACCGCTTTCCAAAGAAGAAATTCGGTTAATTGTGGATATTATGGCGAAAGACTTGCTCAAGCGGATTACGTCGAAAAAAATGAAGTTGGAACTCAGCGACGAAGTAAAAGACGATTTAGCAAAAGAAGGCTACAGCCCTTCTTACGGTGCCAGACCGTTGCGTCGGGTTATTCAAAAACGCATTGAAGACCCCTTATGCGAAGATTTGCTAATGGGGACTTTCGTACCAGGTGATGTATTGCTGGCGAAACTTCAGCAAGATGAAACCGAAGACGAAAACGGCAAAAAGAAAAAGCCGACCATCGTGTTTGAAAAAACAGGGTCGTTGCCTTTGGAAAGCTTTGAAGAAGATACCCAAAAAGCAGCTTCTACCAACTTGGTTTCCGCTGGAAAAGTGGGATCTGGTTCAGGTACAAAATCTGGCAAAGAAAGAGAACTAGAAGCCTAACCCAACATTATGTATACAGGGGCTACCATGCCCCTGTACCCTTTTACAAGCCACAAACAAGCCTTCGTAATTTGAAAGACCCTTATCAATGAATGCTATCAACCCATTAAAAATAAGCTTACTAACACTAACCAGTGTTTTCGCGTTACTATTAACCATTAATCCAACATCCGCTTTTGCCGCAGACAAACCCGAAGCAGTGGCATTGAAGGCTACCGCAGAAGCCCAATCAACTGTTTCCCCACAAGCACTATATGATGAAGTTTGGGGTATTATTGCAGGCAAATTTGTAGACGAAAGTAAAAATGGGCAAGATTGGCGTATTTGGCAACACCGCTATGATAACCTGATGAAAACCCCCGAAGATGCTTACGTTTGCATTGAAACCATGTTGGCTAGTTTGGATGACCGATATACTCGGTTTTTAACCCCCGAAGAATTTAAAGAAGAACGGGATTCTATTAAAGCCGTGCTATTTGGGATTGGTATTCAAATTGGGGTAAAAGAAAATAAATTAGTGGTTATCGCCCCCATTGAAGATACCCCCGCTGCCCGTGCAGGCTTAAAATCTAACGACGAAATTATCTCTATCGATGGACATTCCGCCCAAGGCATGTCCGTTAAGGATGGGGCTTCTTATATTAAAGGCGAAAAAGGGACTTCTGTTAAATTGCTCATTAAACGGGAAGGTAAGGAAATTCCCTTTGTTGTGGTGCGTGATGAAATTAAGCTGAAATCCGTTTCTACGAAACCACCCTTTGAAAAAACGGTGATTCCCAGCACGCTTGGCTATATTAAACTTTCCTCGTTTATTTCCAATTCCGCTGGAAGAGAATTTGTAGAAGCCCTCAATAAAATGCCCGAAAAATCAGGCTATATTATTGATTTACGGTCCAACCCCGGTGGGTTGCTTGAAAACGCCACCAGCATTGCAGATTTATTCTTGAAAGAAGGCGGGATTGTTTCAACTGTGGACCGTTACGGGTATAAAATTGTAACCGAAGCAGCATCGCCAGTTATTACAGATAAACCCTTAGTGGTGCTAATTGATGATGGCTCGGCTTCTGCTTCAGAAATTTTATCGGGTGCATTGAAGGACCATGCTCGGGCTACTTTGGTGGGAAGAAAATCTTTTGGCAAGGGGCTGGTGCAAGAAATTAACGGAACGGCTGGCAATACAGGGCTTCACGTTACCACGCAAAAATACTTAACCCCTAATGATATTGACATCAACAAAAAGGGCATTGACCCTGACGTGATGGTGAAAGTAACGGAGGCGGATTTAAAAGCGGGGAAGGATTTACAGCTAGAAAAAGCCGTTGAAATCCTCACCAAAAAGCCTTAACTGCCTACGGTTTAACAAGTTTTTACTAAAAGCGTGCTAGTTTTTCAAAAACACTAGCACGTTTTTGGCTTTAACTGGTTTTATGTGGATAGTTCCATGTAATACCAGTATTTTATAAGGCCATTTCTCTTCTATATGACAAAGTTTGTTACACCCAACAATCTTATCGCTTTTCCCTCTCACAAGGGGAATGGCTTTGCTTCGCCTAGAAAAGAAACGACGGATACAACGGCTAATAATTCAGCTGAACAGCCCAAACCTTTAACAATAACCGATACATTTTTAAAAACCACGCTTGAAAAACCGATATCTACAGCCACTAACACCCCTGCGGAAGTGGCAACTGCTCAACAAGCATTAGCCCCCTTAGCCAATTTACCAACCCCTGTTAGCCAGATAATGACAGGTACTAGCGGGAATGGCATGGCTCCGCAAATTTATGTGATTAACGCAGGGGGTACGCCTGCCCCACCACCTACCATTGATATGGAAGTAGATACAACCACCCCATCGCCATTGAACAATGTGGGGTTACTAGGCATGAACCCCACAACCTCTGTTTCATTGCATGAAGGGGTTGGTGGGCATCACGCAGAAGAACACCATGGCGGTGGCGGAAAATTTAACTGGTTTAACGCCGCATTTCCTTTCCCACTGGGTAGTGATGAAGGTTTCGGTTGGTGGAGCCAGTTTTCAAGTGGAGCAGCCGTAGGTGCTTCCTTGGCTTTTATGGCAAACTTGGTTGGGCTATTATTTGAAGATGATTATTTGCGTCCAATGAGAAGACAATGGGAATTAGGGTGCTCTTCACTCAATAAAATTCCAGGTATTGGTGGATTCTTAGAAGGACTATTAACCCTTCCTATCAAAATTTTTGAACCCAGAAATCAAAACGAAGTACGCTATAATAAAACGCTCAACAAACAAGTGAAATATTCCATTGACCCCGTTACCCTAAGAGTCAACGAAATTCACGTTGCTAATAACCCAGATAGGCTAGGGCAAGTAGTAGCTGGGGGTTATACGCCCTTTGTTCAAATGACTTATGAGCCCATTGATAAAAATATTTTGACACAAGCAGGTGAAGGTTTCAAACAGGCTTGGAATAAAGTTAAAAGTCGGTTAAATATGGGAGTAGATACCGACGCCGTATTCAACAGACTGTTGTATCCTTCCTTAAACGATGCTAAAACAATCATTGAATTTGAAGGTAATGTACAACAACCTAAAACTATTCGTATACAAGAATTTTTAAATAATAACAGGGCTAATTTAGTCAAAACCTATCAATTTGATGAAGCAAGCGGTAACTACATCTTAGACTCCTTACATACTTTGAACCATAGAAACCAACGGGTGAAAATCGATTTTACATGGAATGAAACATTTGGACGCTATGAACATAAAATACCCACAGGGCATAGCTTAGTAAAAGCAACCCATGATATGTTGAATGGCTTAGTTAGTTCTGGTAAAAAAAGTATGGAAGAATTAGCCCCCTTAGCCAAAGATATGCTAGAAGGTATTCCTATTAGTAAAAATGGCAATATTGCCAAAAATACCTTCCAAGATTTAATTGGCAAGTTTGTACCGTGGAAAGGTATGGTTCTAGGCGGTTTCATTGGCAGTATATTCGCTATGTGGGCTGGTTACTATGAAATGGGACACAAGCACTTGGGCATTGAAACCCACGGGACTGGGCATGAAGGCAACAAGGGTGAACACAATAAGGAGTCTATCTCATCCAATACCAAAGACAAATTCTTTATGAACGATGCGGGGACTACCGTTATTGCTTAGGTTTATCGACTTCTAAAGCCTTCAGTTGAATGGCCTCAAACAAGTCTTCCGCTACCGATGTTGAACACCCAAGCACCTGCTCCAACTCATCAACCGTAGCTTGAGTAATCGCTTCCCACGTTCTAAAATGCTGAAGCAACTTTTCCTTCCGATGCTTACCCACACCCGCCACCTCATCCAACGGAGACTTGTAAGTATTCTTCGTCCGTAACGCCCGATGAAACGTAATAGCAAACCGATGCGACTCATCCCGAATTTGCTGTAGTACAAACAACGCAGGCGAACTGTGGGGGATTAAAATCGGGCGTTCTTGGTTGGGAATAAACACCTCTTCATACCGTTTGGCTAACGAAACAATCGGCTGATTTTGCTCCCAACCAGATTCCCGCAAGGCACGCACAGCGGAACTCAACTGCCCCTTCCCCCCATCAATAATGAGCAAATTCGGCACGCCCCAATCATCCCGATGGGTCAACCTTCGCCCCAACACCTCATACATAGAGGCAAAATCGTCGGGTTTGCCTTCCGCACACCGCACCTTAAAATGCCGATACTGGCTTTTATCAGGCACACCATCCACAAAAACCACCATACTTGCCACCGTTTGACTCCCCTGAAAATGGGAAATATCAAAACATTCCATCCGCTTGGGTAAGGTGGGCAAGTTCAGCCACGTTTGCAATTCCTGCAACGCCCGAACAGGGTCGTTTTGCAGACGGCTAGCCTCATAAAGCTTCGCCTGTTCCAACCCTGCTTGGGCATTAGTCAACGCCAATTTCAACAATTCCGCCTTATTGCCCTGTTGCGGATGCACCAACCCCACCTTTCGCCCCCGCACGGCGGAAAGCCAAGTGGTAACAACATCTTCATCTGAAAGCGGATGTTGCAAAATCAGCTCGTCGGGCAAATCATCGGCTTCAAGCCCTCGGTAATACTGCAACACGAAGCTATCATAGGCTTCTTCCGCCGTTGCCCCGTGTGCCAGTGGGACGGTAAACGGCTTAGAAGCAATCAACTTGCCATAGCGAATAGAAAGCACCGTGATACTTGCCACCCACCCATCTTCCGCTAGGGCGATAACATCTTGATGCAGCCGAGTATCATCCGAAACCACCTGTTGCTTTTGAGCCAGTAAATCAATGGCTTGCAGACGGTTACGTAGTTCGGTGGCTCGTTCAAAATTGAGGTTTTCCGCTGCTTCCCACATTTGTTGTTGGAGGCTTTCTTCCAATTCTTTGGTTTTGCCTTTGAGTACCAGCACCACTTGGTCAACAATCGCTTGGTATTGCTGTTGCGTGATGAGTTCCTGACAAGGCCCACTGCACAAACCGAGGCTGTAGTTCATGCACGGTCTATCTTTAAATAGCGGTTTGGGGCGTTTGCGGAGGGGGAAATGTTGGCGTAGCACTTTCAGCAACCCGTACAGTTCGCCTGAATTGGTGTAGGGGCCGAAAAATCGGGTTTTACCGCTACCTGAAAGGCGTTTGGGGGTTCGGGTGGTGAAGAGGCGGGGGTAGGGTTCGTTGGTTAGCCCTATCCACGGGAATCGGCGGTCGTCGCGGAGTAGGATGTTGTAGCGGGGTTTGAATTGCTTGATGAGGCTATCTTCAAGAATGAGGGCTTCGACTTCGGTGTTGGTTACGATGACGTTGAAGTGGTGAATTTGTGCCACCATGGCTCTGGTTTTGGGGGAGTGGTTGGCTTGGGTTTGGAAGTAGCTTCGCACTCGGTTTTTGAGCAGCTTGGCTTTGCCGATGTAGATGAGGGTGTCTTCGGCATCATACATTCGGTACACCCCAGTTTTGGCGGGGAGGTTTTTCAGTTCTGCTTGCAGGTCGAAAGGGTTAGCATTCATGGCGTGGGGGAAATATCAGCATCAGCAGGCTTGATATGATTTAAAAGATTATCTAAAAAAGCTAGCTCGGGGGTATCCTCACTACTGTTAAAATAGTTATTTTTCAAGGCTTCCCCAAAATGATTGGAAAATTTAGGCAAATGGGCTAAATAAATACTCATTTTAGATTTATCAGGATGGCTGACGAAATGCTGAAATCTAAACTGTTCAAAAGCTCTTAAAGGCATTTCAACGATAGAATCTTCTGCTTGATACGTTCTAATTTGAAACAACAAGGTTTCTAAATCTTGAAATTGTGGGTGCTGGTACTTTTCTTCTTGCCCCACTATGAAAAAACCAATAAAAAGCCCGTTTTGTTTGGCTACATTATTACGAACACGAACTGGGTAGCCTGCCTGCTTAAATACCATCTTAAAGTCTCTGCAACATTCAGAATAATCGTCATCTGCATCCACAATGGCAAATACTGATTTTATAGTTGAAGGAAGGGGAGTAGCCAGCAATATTTCAAGCCCTTTTTTAACTCCTTCTTTACCGCCTGTTTTTAAAGGCTGTCTCGTATCAGGGTCTATAATATCTTTAGGTACTTTAAATTCTATTTTTTTATTGCCTCGAAAGTTTAACCGCTTATTGACTAAAGCAAGGAAAAAATCTTTATCAGTTTGACCTTCTACTAAAATGAGGTGTTCTGTTTCTTTGTTGAACATTGAGCTAGCGAACCTCCAAATCCATACCCACTAAAGTAGCTAAGTTTTTTTCCGTCATTTTAATGGCATTGATTTTTTCAGGGTCTGATTCATCTCGTTCTAACCGATACACCCGAACTTTCAACCCTCGTTCTAGCAAGGTAGGGTCTGCGGTTAGTAGGTCGTTCAGGCAGCTGATGAGTTCATACGAATGCGTGGCGATGAACGATTGCTTATCACCCTCCAAGCTCCAGTTGGCGAGCAGTTTCCAAAACGACGTTTGCGTCTTGTAGTGAAACCCATTCTCGGGTTCATCGATGCAAAACATACTAAGATCTTTCTGTTTTAACACCGTTGTTAAACCCAACAATTTTATGAATCCATCTCCCATTGAAGCTAGAGGTAATAGTCTTTCCATTCCATTTAAACCGATTTTTAATTCTGAATTAGTAGAGTAACGAATACTGGTTAGTTTTTTTTCAGTTACTTTTTGTATAACAGAGATTATTTCTTGTTCTTGTTTTAAATTATCTACAAAGTGAACAAAATTTTCTCTAGCTAATTCCAAATAATTGGTAGTTGTGGGTAAAAAAGCAACTAATGGGAACAAACAATGCTCTCTCATTCTGGTAATAGAAGGACAAATAGGAGAATTGTAAAACTTAATCTCTATGGGTTCTTCTTGTTGCCTATTTAACTCAATTACTTCTCTGTTAGGATCATAATGAATGGAACTTGAATCCTTTATATCAGATATTATATGACTCATTCGTATAAGTTGTTCAAAATCATGTTTATAAAAAGCGTCTATAACTGAAGGTTGTAAGAAATAGAGTATTAAGCTGGCATATTTTTCTTCTCTTAAATACTTAAACCTTATGAAAGGATTCAATGTTAGAAAAGATAAAGCCAACGCCTGCAACAAGCAGGTTTTGCCTACGTTGTTATCGCCTACGAAGATGTTGATATGCCCTAAGTCTTTCAGTTCTAAATGCTTAAACGCCTTAAAATTTTCTACCGTAAACTGCTCTAACATCATCACAATAACAACGCTCCATTGTTCAGGCAATCGCCCTTATAACCCTAAGATAGTGCTATTATCCCATAATTCCAAGGTTTTTGCAGAGGTTTTTTCAGTTCTGCTTGCAGGTCGACATTAAGGGCTTTCATGGTGAAATCTTTTGATAGGTAGCGTGCGTATAACCGTTATTCTTTAAATTCATACTGAGAAAGGTCTGGTTTATCAAATAAGTATAACCGACTATTAAACATGCCTTGTTTAATTTCGGGGTCATGTAAATATACTCCATCATACCCTTCTTTTTTTAAATAGCGACTTAGAAATTCTTCTTGCATTTGCATGTGCCATCCGTGATGAATATCAGAACCTAGGCAACATTGACGACTTAAATTAGAGATTGACATAAAAATACCAGATACTTGTTCTGTCGTTAAAGCAAGTAAGTTTTTGCCTTCTGCTAATCGTTTCCAATCAACGGTGGTATATTCCACTGGTTCTCTATAAAATTCTTTATCAGAAAAGAGATCCTTTTCAACTAACTCATAAGCATCCAATAAACGGTTGTTGTACTGACGTAAACCCTCATGACCGATATAAGAACTTGAAGCCCTACTACCACTATGAATACTAGTATATCCTTCACTAGGCGGTATATCAAAAGGCATTCTAGCATAGCCTTTTTCGGGTAGTAACGCTATTAAATTCGCTGTATCAGGGTATTTTTGTTGATGGAGAGCTTGTATTGTTGTCATTTCTTTTTCAAAAGTTAAATAGCTATTCTTCATTAGTGGGAAGATATTCCAGTCACCATCTTGCGGATTAAAATCTTTAAGTAATCTCATCCAAAGCATTAAGGCACGGGGAAATCCGAGTGTTATATAATCTTTTAAATTATTTACGATTGTTGTGGTTGATTCTAGAGCGGCATGGGTTGCGTTAGGATTGATAATTTCATGAATTTTTCGCATTTCAGTAGCGTACTCATTATTTTTGTTTAAGGTTTTCTCTAATGTCGCATTTTTAGCTTCTAATGCTTTATATTCGGCTGTTTCTAGGATGTTAGGTAGTTTGGGTGATGAGGGTACTGCTTGCGATTGGAGCTTTTTATTTTTAGACCATAAAACACAGGAAACAATGGTCGCACCCAAAGCAACAAAACTAACAACACCTAAAGCAACAGACTTGGTATCTAACCTCGTAGTAGTGGCATTTTTACGGTCATTTTTGTTCTGATTACTTTGCTTGGTGGCATTGGTCGTGCTTCTAGGTTTTGCAAGATGATGAACCCGATTGATAGGCGGTATCGTGTTTAGATTTTTATTAAGGTAAGAAGAAGGGATTGTCATTTTTCAGCACTCTCAATGTTATCTCAAGAAACAGACCTACAGGAGAGTAAACCCACAAAAATGTAAAATGATGCTACGCCCAAGGCGATTCCGCCTTGGCGTTCAACGCCCGAATCTCCAAACACTGAGCAATCAACGGCTCTACCCACTCAAAAGGTATTTGGTTCGGCCCATCCGAAAGGGCTTGGTCGGGGTTGGGGTGCATCTCAAAAAACAAGCCATCACAGCCTGCCGTAGTAGCCGCCCTCGCCAAAACAGGCGCATACGCCCTATTCCCGCCAGATTTTCCATTCAACCCACCGGGTTGTTGCACACTATGCGTGGCATCAAAAATAATCGGCAAGCCCAAACTTTTCACAATCGGGAAGCTCCGCATATCCACCACCAGCGTGTTATAGCCAAACGTCGTCCCCCGTTCGCAAATGTAAACCTGCTCGTTCCCTGTCGATTTCACCTTGTCCGCACAAAACTGCACTTCAGGGGGCGACAAAAACTGCCCCTTTTTCACGTTGATGGGTTTCCCAGTTTCGCCCGCCGCTACCAATAAATCCGTTTGTCGGCACAAAAATGCGGGAATTTGCAGAAAATCTGCCACTTTGGCTACGGGTTCGCATTGCTCCCAGCTATGAACGTCGGTGAGAATGGGCAAGCCGACTTCTTCTTTAATCCGTTGCAACAGGGCTACCCCCTTTACCATGCCTTCCCCCCTGTACGACCCCACCGAGGTGCGGTTGGCTTTATCAAATGAGGATTTAAAGTAGACTTTCACTTGGTTGCCGAATTGTTCCGTTACGGCTTTGAGGTGGCGGGCGGCTTGGAAGTTGATAGCTCCATCTGCACCTTCTAGGATGCAAGGGCCTGCGATGATGATAAACGGTTGTTGTTGTTGATTGTTGGGGGTGGTCATAAATAGCTCCTTTTTTGGGGGATGAAACACGGAAATGCTACCGTTAATTTATCACAAACAGAGTATTTAGAGGAGAGATGCCCCAGTGGGTAACAGTATGAAAGCATGAAAAATTGGCTTGGGGTCGGTGGTAAGATGTAAGATTGTTGAAGCTTTTAGTAGCACCCTATTTCTATTCGGTGGTTTAATAGCACTATGGACTCTTGTGTCTCTTTTTACCATTTTTTCTTCTGTAAGTTCACCCTATGATACCCCCTCTTTCTAGCATCGTACAATCTACCGCCGTGCCTCCCACCCCTTCTCAATCAGAGGGGGGTAGTGCAAACGCACCTAAAACCGCATCCGCTATGCCCAAGCCCTTACTTCCCCCTAGCTTACAACCTCTAAGCCCACCTACAACCAATTGGGTGAAAACAGGCACGCAATACTATGAAACGCTTATTCAAGAAGAAGACAACCTTGCTCAGCAAATACCCATTTATCAAGCATGGCAAGAAACCATCAAGAAACTGAACCCACCACAAACCCATCTCAATGCTTTTCATAAACCACTGGTTGAAGCCAAAGAAAAAGAGCATCACCCTTGGGATTTTCTCGACCATTTGATGAGCCTTCAAGCGACGCTATGGCCTATTTTGCTAGCAGGTTATAGCCTTTATGAAAATGCTGATAACAGTAATGATACTAAAAAATTAGCCACGGATGCTGTTAAAGCCAGTGGTGAAAGTTCTCATCTATTTGCTACTAACATGAGCGAAACGGCATTTAACCGTTTTAAGCAAGTAGAAAAATGGCTAGTCCCTATTGCCACAGTATTCACGGTTTATAATGCTATCCATTTTGGGCATGAAGCCTATAAACGAAGTAAAAAGCAAACCCATGATGATACTTACGCCACATTACAAGGCACTGCTTCAGGGGCGGGCGATTTTCTGTATAACTTTATTACAGGCGTTATTGCCCCTGTTATCATCATTCAAAGTTTGGTGCATAATCCCTTGATTCATAGTATGCAGTGGATTGATACGCAGGTAGTGCAAGGGTTGTTTAAACAACGGAAGCCTTTGCTGAATAGCCCGAAGTTTTTGATGGCTTATGCCATTGCCATTACTGGGTTTTCCAGCTTGATGATTCCGATTTTAAGCCGTTATATTGACCCAGCTATTAGCCAGTTTGTTAATGATGTGGTTTATCGGTTTAGTAATAAGTTGCTAGAAAAGGCATTTCCCAAAGCTTATCATCAACAGAAAGAAGCCTTGGCGGCAGAGATGACCCAAGCAGACCTAAAAGCCGAAAAGAAACTCCGTAAAGAAGTAGGGATGTAAAGGGTTCCATTGAAAGTAAGCAAATACCCATTAGACCTATTGCATGACTCGATATCTGGGGCATCTTCGTTGTCATTTGCGGTACTCGAATTCTTATGTACTTCTATGTACACGTCAAATTCTGCGTTCCTCATTCCTAGAATCTGCACCCACCTCTCGAGTCATGCAAGAGGTCTATTGGTTAAAACGCATCTTTTAGCTAAAATGAAAAGACCTTCCCTCCCTACGACCCTTCAAAAGACCCACAACGATGAATACCAGCCCCCCTCTCGAAAAAAAACCAAAAATTGCTGTTGTAGGGGCAGGCTATTGGGGGAAATTCCTCATTCGGAACTTCCATGAATTGGGTGGCTTAGGCTGGATTGTCGATAATCGTCCCGAAATCCTTGCTCAATTGATCCAACAATACCCTGATGTTGTGGGTATAGCAACCCTAGAAGAGTTACTGGCTCTGCCCCTAAAGCCAGATGGTGTGATTATAGCCACCCCTAGCCTGACGCATTACACGTTAGGTAAAAAGGTCATTGCAGCAGGGATTCCCCTTTATGTTGAAAAGCCTTTAGCCACCACCTTATCGGATGCTCAAGCCCTAGTAGCCCTTGCCGAAGCGAACAATTTACCGCTAATGGTAGGGCATTTATTGTTATATCATCCAGCAATTAACCGAATTAAAAGCTTGATTGATGAAGGTGCGTTAGGAAAAATTCGCTACATTCAAAGCGATAGGCTCAATTACAATAAAGGGCGTGCAGATAGGAATGTTCTGTGGGATTTAGCCCCTCATGATTTTTCTGTGCTATTTTATTTAACCAATGAACAACCCGTGGTTGCTATGCAAGCCACAGGGCATAATCTGCTGGGTATTGATGATGAGAAGTTAGACCATGTGCAGGTACAGTTTACCTTTGCAGATGGCACGCTGGGCTATACGCAGGCGAGTTGGGCATACCCTAAAAAGCAGGTGCAATTACTGGTTGTTGGAAGCGAAGGGTCTGTTATTTTGGATGATACGTTACCGTTAGAAAACAGGCTAACGTTAGTTAAAACAACCCCTTCAGGCGTTAGAGAAACCCTGCCTGTACCGTATTTACCCTTAGAACCCTTGCGGTTAGAATGCCTGCATTGGTTGAATTCCCTTGGGGGGCAACAGGTTTCTCAATCACAAGGTAAAACCAATGGCTTGTTAGTAGTGCATTGGCTAGAACAAGTACAACAAGCATTAGAGCCATTTTAGTCCAATCTAAAATAGCTCTAACAACAGTAAAAATAGCTTTATAGCAGTATTAAACGGCTACAGCAACCCGTTTTGGGGGTGCTTGTAGGAAGCTATCTAAATCTTCGGGGGTGCCTAAGCCAAACATCTGTTCAACAGGAATGTTATAGGTTTTAATCTTACTGCCACGGTCAATCGCAAATTGATAAGCGGGGCAAGTGTAAAACTCATTACGAAACCGAGTGTTGGTTACAATCATATCCAACGCCGCTTCTACAAACGTTTTACCTTTGGCAAAATAGTAAACACCTACGGTAGCGTTATTACTAATAACCACTTTTTCGGCGACTTCCGTTACCCATCCACTGTTGGCATCTACTTTCGCATAGCTCCACTTTTGATGATCTGCCCAAAACGTGAGGATAGACCCATCGGCTTGGCTAGTTTGAGCATCTGCCACAAATTCAGCCACATTCATATCCAAGTATTGGTCGCTATTGGCTAACAACAACGGCGTTTCATTGTTGATAAGGCGGTGTGCGTGTAAAATAGTGCAAGCAGCCCCTTCGGTTAAGCCATCTACCAACACCCAATCCACTGGGTATTGCTGGGTGATTTGATTCACTATTTCAGGGTTTGCATCAACGTGTTGTTTTCTAGCAATTAAAATATAACGGGCATTGGGTACTTTTAAATTATCTAGCACATGGCAAATCATGGGCTTGCCTAACACATCAATAAACGGCTTGGGGCGTTGGTAGCCCACTTCAGCAAAACGGCTACCATTACCCGCCATGGGTATTACAATGTTGAGTGTGTGTTGATTGGTGTTGGTCATAATGAGTATGATTATTCCTTAAAAAATCAAAGAGGGACTAACCCCTATTCAGAACATAAAAAGAGCTATCGGCTAATCAATTATAACGCCATCGGTATTTTGTGGCTTAGTTGATTGACATAAAATACAGTAGATTGTGGAACAATCCCACCAGCTGAATTAGACAAAAAAGCGTCTAATTCAACAATGGCTTGTTGAATGTTCTCGTCGGTTACTTCATGCACATTGGCAACCGCTAAAACAGATAAACCCGCCGCTTGAGCCGCCGCAATACCCTTCGGATTATCTTCCACAACCAAACAAGCAGATGCTGGTAGACCTAACAACCGCAGGGCTTCTAAGTACAAATCAGGAAAGGGCTTAGCCCGAGGCACATCTTGATTGCTCAAAGTGAATTCCAAATAGGGTGCTAACCCACTCAGCATCATCATTTCATCAACCGAAGAGCGAACTGAGTTAGAGGCTACAGCGATGCGTCTGCCTTGTGCTTTCAACGTTTGCATGGCTTTTAAATGGGGGGCATAGGGTTTGCAAAGCCGTTTAGTGGCGGTAATGGTTAATTCTTGCTTTAATTCATTGATGGTTTCGTGTATCTCTGAATCATCAGGCACCCGACCAATACTAGCAAGGGCTTTCAATTTAGCAAGGGTTGGCAAGCCATCATACGTGGTTTCATGTTCTGCAGGGGTTATGGGTAAGTAGCCCAATTGAACCAACGCATCATTTAACGCTTGATAGTGCCAGTCTTTAGCATCAATTAATACGCCATCCATATCAAAAATAACCGCTTGAATACGGGAAGTTGAATTAGTCATTGAAAAAAGTGAATACCTCCATGGGGAAATCGGTACAAAGGAATAAATGATTGGGGTTGAGTGTAGAAGTTGCTAACTGTTGTTGCCATTGTTGCCAAGTGGCTTGATAAGTAGCACGCTTGTGCAATTCTGGTGAAACCAAGCAGAGTTGCTTTTGAGCTAACGATTCTTTAGAAACACTGGCAGAATGCAGCGGGAATGAGACCCAATCAGTCTGAAACGCATCAATCCAAATACCTGCACACTGATTCAATAATAGCGGTTGGGGTTCAATATCGCTCCAGCGGGTAAAGGTTTTCAACCCTGCCCGAATATAGTGGAGCGTATCAGGAATAGACATATCAAACACGAAATAACGCTTGATATTGTACTGTTCCAACAACTGTTTTAATGGGTCGGTTAGCCCATCACTCTTAATATTGAGTGCTAACATAGGTGCCACCGCATGGGTAGCGGTGTGTTGGTTATATAGTTCAAAAAACCGAGCCACAGGCATAGGGGAAGATGCCAAAATCGGCATATCATGGGAAATAACTAGTTGCCCGTTTAAATCCCGAATATCCGTTTCAATGCCGAAACCCGCTTGCAAGGCTTTAATAAAGGCTTGTTCCGTATTTTTTTCTTCTGGGGCTTCCCACCATCCCCTATGGGCAATAATATTAGCCTTAGTGGGCAACATGATGAGGAATCTCCTGCTGCTGCTGCGTTTGTTGTTGATAGGTTTCTATGCCTTTTTCAAAAATAGCTAAATACTGTTTCGCTACCGCTTCCCAAGTGTAACGGCTCATGGCTTCCTGAGAAACCCGAGCATTTTCTTGGGCAATTTCGGGGTTATCTAACAAATGAAGAATTGCTCTGGCAATATCTTTAGATTCGCGTGGTTCAAACAATTCGGCTTTAACGCCTAAATAATCTAGCTGGTTTTGAAACGAAGGAATATCGCTCATCACCATCGGCACACCTAGCGTCCAAGCATCTAACCCCGACCCATTGCCCGCTTCGCATAATGAAGCGTTAATAACCATCTTCGCCCCTTGCATTAACGTGTAAAAATCTTCATCTTCTAACAAACCGAATGATTTGACATCGTAAGCATAGTCAGTAGCCGTTAGCCAATCTACATAATAGGGGCAATTAACAGTCCCCTGTAAGCCATCGGTGGCATACCCTGTAATAATTAATTTTAAATTAGGGTGGTGTTGTTTAACGTAATAGTAGGCACCAATTACTTGCCCTAAGTTTTTATGGGGGCTAATGTTATTTGCATATAGAATGTAGTCATCTGTTATTTGATAGTTTTTTAATTGTTCTTTAACCGTCTCGGTATCGAGTGGGGTGAATTCATTAAAATGTGATAGGTACACCACCGATATTTGTTCACTATACTGTGGGAATACTTGTTGTAGTTCTTTTGCAATAAAGGGAGTAGAAACAATGGGCTTAGCAACCGATAAAAATTGTTCGTGTCCTTGTTTAATACGATGAGCTTCCTTTAACGTATAGCCTTGTGTTCCCATAAAATGACTGTAAATAAAATCGTGTGGAATAAAAAAGCTGGGGGTTGTTGTTTTAAACGGCTCTATGTTGTAGGGCCA
>JAPLIO010000156.1 GCA_026389055.1 Candidatus Melainabacteria bacterium
TTCCGCCCGCAACAAGGCGAAGGTGGTGGTGGCTATCAACCTCGCCCATACCAAGGTCAACAACAAGGTGGCAGGTATCAACCTCGCCCATACCAAGGTCAACAGCAAGGTGGCGGGTATCAACCTCGTACCCCTTACCAAGGTCAGCAACAACAAAGCGGAGGCTACCAACCTCGCCCATACCAAGGTCAACAACAACAAGGCGGAGGCTACCAACCTCGCCCATACCAAGGTCAACAGCAACAAGGCGGCGGCTATCAACCTCGTACCCCTTACCAAGGTCAACAGCAACAAGGCGGATACCAATCTCGCACGCCTTATCAAGGTCAACAACAAGGCGGAGGGTATCAACCTCGCCCCTACCAAGGTCGTGATGGCGGTTCTTCTCAACAAGGCGGCTACCAACCTCGTCCGTATCAAGGTCAGCAACAAGGTGGTTATGGTGGCGGTCGTCCTGCCTATCAAGGTGGTGGCGGTGGGTATCAGCCACGTCCTTACCAAGGTGGTGGCGGTGGCTATCAGCAACAACGCCCGAAAGGCACATTTATTCCCCCACAGGAGTTGGCGGAAATTGAAAAACGCTACAAAGTAGCGTTGCCCCTACCGAATCCAGATATTCAAGATACCATTGGTAAAGAACTCAACATGCACCCAAAGAAGGTGTTTGCGGGTATTAACTTAGTTCGGTTGAAAATGAAATTGCCCAAGTTGGATTTCCCGAAACGCCCACTAGCGGTAACGCCAGACCAATTAACCGCCGTGCAAACGCTATACGAACCTTACATTTCAGATCCTCCTATTGGTATTCACAAAATTATCGCCAAGCAATTGCGTATGGATGAATGGCGGGTACACGTTGCCATTAAATTGGTGCGTAAATCTCACAACATGCCACGGTGGAACGAAGAACGCCCTGATTTACCTGAATACATGAAGGAACAATTAGCGGCTGCCCAAAAACGGATGGATGAAGATCCCGAATTCCATGAAATGAAGGATGCCCATGCCACCAAAAAAGAAAATGATAGGTTGGAGCTGGAAGCACAAACCTTAGCAAACGCAACGGCAGTTGAATCTTCAGCCGAAGCGACGGCTGAAGCCAGCGAAGAAGATAAACCTAAAAAACGCGGACGCCCCAAAAAAGAAGTAACCACGGAAGAAGATGAGCCCATCGCTGTGGTGGGTATTGCTCAAGAAGCTGAAGCCTCTCTTTCGCTTTCGGAATAGTTATCCGTCTGTTTTTTTCGTTTCTTGTTTTGAACGTCTATCTGTTTTTGTTTAGGAAAGAGTGCTTTTTATGATGATGATGATGTCTACCGTGGCTACTGCCACCCAGTACGAAGTGGTTATTGGCATTGAAGTTCACGTTCAACTCAATACCGCTACCAAATTATTTAGTTCGGCACCCAACCAGTTTGGTAGCCAACCCAACCAAAATACCACAGCTGTTTGCGTAGCATTGCCAGGGGTTTTACCTGTGCTTAATGGGCAGGCGTTGGAATCCGCCGTGCGGATTGGCTTAGCCCTTAATTGTGATATTGCTAGCTATACTAAGTTTGACCGTAAACAGTATTTTTACCCAGATCTACCCAAAGCCTACCAAATCTCTCAGTATGATTATCCCGTGGCTGAACGAGGCACCTTAACGTTGCCCAATGGCAAGGTGGTACGTATTACTCGGGCTCACCTTGAAGAAGATGCGGGAAAGTTGGTTCATCAAGGGGCAGATGGTTTGGCGGGTTCAACCCATAGCTTGGTAGATTTAAACCGTGCGGGGGCTCCGTTGGTGGAAATTGTTTCCGAGCCAGATTTACGGTCTGCCGAAGAAGCCCGAGATTATATGGTAACCATTCGCAATATGGTGCGTTACTTGGGCGTGTGCGATGGTAACTTGGATGAAGGTTCTTTACGGTGCGATGCCAACGTGAGCATTCGCCCGATGGGTTGCACGGAATTGGGAAATCGAACAGAAATTAAAAACATGAACAGTTTTAAGGCGGTTGAACGAGCCGTTTTAACGGAAGTAGATAGGCAAATTAAGCTAACCGAAGCGGGCGAACGAATCAAGCAAGAAAGCAGATTGTGGAACGAAGCTACAGGTACTACCATGCCTATGCGTAGTAAAGAAGACGCCCACGATTATCGCTATTTCCCTTGCCCAGATTTACCCCCGATTCATATTGATGAAGCATGGGTGGCCTCCCTACTAGCTTCCCAGCCTGAATTGCCCGCTCAACGGTTAGAGCGTTTGATGCGTGATTTTGAACTTTCCGCCTATGATGCAGGCGTTTTGGTGGAATTCAAAGAATTGGGTGATATGTTTTTACAAGCGGCTCAAAAAACCACCGCCTATAAAGTGCTAGCCAACTATTTAATGGGCGATGTAGTGGGCTGGTTGAAAACGGAAAAGAAAGAATTACCCGAAACCGCTTTAACCGCAGAAGCCTTAGCTGAATTGAGTACGTTGACGGCAGAAAAAACCGTGGGTTCGGCTATTTCTAAAAAGTTGATTCCTGTTATGCTAACTGAAGGCGGTATGCCTAGCGTTCTGCTGGAAACGATGGGTTTAAAACAGGTAGATAATGAGGAAGAATTAACCGCCACCATTCAAGCTATTTTAGATGCCAACCCAGACAATGTAGCGGCTTACCGAGGTGGGAAAGATAAGTTGTTTGGCTTCTTTGTGGGGCAGGCGATGAAAGCCACGCAAGGGCGTGCGAACCCAGAATTGCTAAACGAACTAATTAAAAAGCTACTCTAACGGAAGCCAGCTTTACAACGAGAGCTATTTTTAATGCCCGTTGAGATTATCGTCTAATCGAGCTATTATATTTTTTTGGATTGTTTTAATTAAGGGTTGGGCTTCTGCAATCAAGGAAGCTTCTAGGGTTTCAAGGTCTTTCCCTACACTTGATCGCATTCTTACACTGAGGTTCAATTCTTGTATTGATTTTTTTGGGTTGTCAATAGCAACTATTTTCTCCAAAATATGAAGCCATATATATGCAGGTTTATAGAGGTGTAGCTTTTCCTTAGCTTGCTTCGGATCGATTCTTTCTGACTTACCACTAGGAATACCTGCTTGTTCTAGGTAAAAATCCGTTAATGCCTGAATAAAGGGTATATGCCCTTTCCTCGCACTTTGCTTCAGCAAGGGTTCTATTTGTTCAGGGTACTGTTGTTTCAAAATCGGTTTTACTTTATTCCAAGCGTCAAAATCGCCCTCTAACACTTTTACTATTAACTCTAAATGCTGCTCATCGGAAGCTGGTATCGATGCTAATAATTGTTTGTCTTCTACCTTCATTTTTTCTGATAGTTTGGCTATTTCAGCTTTTGTCATACTGGCTGGTTTTTTACCAAAGAATTGAGCCATTTTATCCCAATGTGGCTTCACCGTCGGATGATCTTTGTTGATAGCAATCAATCCCCCACCGATTAGTAATGGTAAGGTGATGATTGCTAACGGTAAA
>JAPLIO010000246.1 GCA_026389055.1 Candidatus Melainabacteria bacterium
AAAAGCTAATCCCCTCAACCCCAAAAAGGCTAAGGGGATTGCCACGCTACGCCAACAATGACAGCAAAGAGGTGGGGTTACTAAGAAGCCTTGTTTTCTTGCTTCCATTTTTCAGCAATGTACTGAGCCACTCTATCCAACGCACCCTGTACACCATATTCTTCCGCCAACTTCGGAATAATCGTCTTGTAAGCGTCTAACTTGCTAGTCGTATCAGGGTTGCCAGCCGTATCAGACGTACCATAATCATACGTTACTTCTTCACCCTTTTTAATATCTTTGCCAGCAACCAGCACATTATTACCCATCAAAAACGTATTCGGCGTGCTACTATGACCAAAATATTCAGCCGCATCAAACGCCTCACGATTCTTCGGGTTTTTGCTAGCAATTTGATAAATTTCAGGGGCTAATTGTAACGATTCGCACTGCACATCCTTCGGCAATTGATCTAATTCTTTCTTGGTGATAACATCGCCCACAAAAATGCAAACAATCTCACCCTTTTCAATAGGTCCCGTAGCCACGACCGTAGGCGGTGCATCTGCCTTAGAAACCAGCTTCAAATTATCATTAAGAAAAGAATTCTCTTTGTGTAAGCCCGTTTTACTGGTGTGGATTCTCAAGGTATCTTCTTTAAGCGGTTTTAGGTTCTCATTCAAAGGCAACGCAAGGGCGGCTTCAGCATTTTTATTTTCAGCCGATGGAGATATATGGGCAAAGCCTTATGCACTGGGCTTGTTGGGGATGGGCTTTTAGCGTTAATAGAAAGAGCGTTCATCTTAAGGTGTCCTTTGTTCGTTTAGTCTCATTAAAGTGAATTAGAGAAAGAGAGAGTTTATTTAAATTATATACTTGTATTAAAACATAAGTAGAGAATAAGATGCTAGTCTTTCTAATTTAAAATAAGTAGCAGCGATTCTTGACCAATCCACCCCCTTTGGCTTATTCTGTAAAGGTACTGTAAGCTGCTTGCCGTTTGTTAGTGTGAGCCTTACCTTTAACCTGAAGGACTCGATTTCCCCCTATGATGATGACTGCCGCTACCATTGCCTTTACTCCACCCGCTGCTGATTGGCTAAATACTCTCCAGTGGACGCCCGTTGATGGGTCTGCTTACAAAAAGCTATCGCCTGCAGAGCAACTGCACAGGGTTCGGCATTCTTCCGCCCATGTGCTAGCCGCTGCCCTACAACAATTAAAGCCTGAGGTTCAATTAGCCATTGGTCCTGCTACAGCCACGGGGTTTTTCTATGATGTTAAAACTGCCACCCCTCTAAAAGAAGAAGATTTATCCGAACTTGAAGCCAAGATGAGAACCGTTGTTGGCAAGGCTTCAGCCTTTGAAGTTACCAGTATTCCTATTGCTACAGCGGTAGACTTTTTCTCCGCCACCAACCAACCGCATAAATTAGATATCCTAAAAAAACTGACTGTGGATGAAGTAACGCTTTACCGCTGCGGTAGCTTTGTCGATTTATGTGCGGGCCCGCACGTGCCGCATACGGGGCTTTGTGCCAGCACCAAGCTACAAAATTTAGCAGGTTCCCACTGGCATGGGGAAGAAACCCCAACTATGACTAGAATCACGGGTACCGCATGGGCAAAACCGAAAGATTTAGAGCGGTATTTGGAATTTTTAGAAGCCAGCAAAGCACGCGACCATCGGGTTTTAGGACCTCAGTTGGATTTGTTTAGCTTTCACCCATGGGGTGCTGGGGCGTTTTGGCATCCCAAAGGCATGAAATTTCGGCGGACGTTGGAAAACTACTGGCGTGAAACTTTGGAACGCTACGGGTATGTAGAAATTTCAAACCCCATTCTCTACAAAAAAGAATTGTTTGAAACTTCGGGGCATTGGGAACATTTTCAGCATAATATGTTTGTGTTCAACAATGAAGAAGGCGAAGCAGAATATGCTATTAAGCCGATGAATTGCCCCGATACGATGCTGTTTTTCAGAAGTAAAACACGCTCTTACAGGGAATTGCCCTTGCGAATTGCCGAAGGGCAAATTCTGCACAGAAACGAGGCGACAGGTGCCATGCACGGGCTAATGCGAACTCGGATGTTTTCGCAAGACGATGCCCATATTTTCGCTAAACCAGACCAAATTGAAAGCGAAGTTTCGCATTTATTTCGGATGTTGGATGAGGTTTATGCCTTGTTTAAGCTGGATTATACTTTGAGCCTTTCAACCCGTCCTGAAAACTATATGGGCGAAATAGCGGTTTGGGATAGGGCGGAAGCTTCTTTAACGGAAGCCTTGAAAGCCACAGGTCGTCCGTTTACAATTGAAGCAGGCGAAGGGGCATTTTATGGCCCGAAAATTGATATTCAAATTCGGGATAGCCTTGGGCGTCAATGGCAGTGTGGTACGTTCCAGTTGGATTTCCAATTGCCTGAACGCTTCGATTTAAATTACGTTGATGCCGATGGCGAATTGAAACGCCCCATTGTGATTCATCGGGCTATTTTTGGTAGTTTTGAACGCTTTATGGGTATTTTGGTGGAACACTTTGGTGGGGCGTTCCCCACTTGGTTAGCCCCTATTCAGGTGGCGGTATTGCCTATTTCTGAACAGTTTTTAGACTATGCCAATGAAGTAGCCAAAACGCTGAAAACGGCAGGTTTCCGCCCGATTGTGGAAGCGGAAGATAGTGTTAACTATCGGGTGCGGGCGTGTGAAATGCAGAAAATACCCATTATGTTGGTGGTGGGTGGTCGTGAAGCGGAAGAACAAACCGTTTCAGTACGACGGTATCATGTGGGGGCGAAGCAGGTTTTGCCGTTGGTAGAATTTATCGCTAGCTTGCAACAGGAAGTGGATGAAAAGCAGATAACGCTTGAAATTCAGACGTTTTCAGATTTATTCTTCCAAGATACCGCCGCCCCATCGCCTGACGTAGTGGATGTTTATTAGGTATTACGCTATATAAAAACCTCAGAAGACGTACGAGCATCTTCTGAGGTTGAAAACTGGATTACTGTAAGCAAGCTTAAAAATTATAGTTTTAATTAGAATCCAAGGAACCTCTTCCATTCTTCTGGGAGTACGTTTACACTGGGTTTCGGAACATCTGAGTTCTGAGCACCTGAATCATGAGGACTTTCATTAAGATTCTCCTGAAGCTTATCCTTGTATTTTAGCTCATTCTCGAGTTCTAGTTTCCAGCTCTCTGTAGAAGGTTGAGAAGTAGTGTTAAGCTCCGACAAGTTGGGGGAGGCGTAGTTTGTGCTCGTTGCTATTTTAGTGGTTGAACTTGTCGACCCTTCTTGGGGGGAGGCTGTTTTCTTTACGTTGCCTGTAGTATAAGTTGTTCCTGTGGAGGGGGTGTTTCTAACTTCATAAGTCATGGGGGATGTTGCCTTTCTTTTTAACGAATAATAGGTAATTAATAAATAAAACAGAGCCGCTGGATGAGTAGCTCTATTTAAATAAAAACAAACAGTTGGAATTTATTGCTAATATCAATTAAAAGATTGAATATCATATTTTGGTTTGCATCATCGACGGGACACCACGGGGGGATGTCCCCTACAGTAATCCGATAATTCCCCCTTCGTAGGGGATGCCCCCCGTGGCATCCCGAATCATGATTTTACGGTATTTATTTGAATAGGTATAAGAAGCCTAAAAATAAAGCTCCGTGGGTAATCACCGACGGAGCGATTCTCTGTTTTTTTCTCTCTCTTTTAGTTGAAACGTTGTTTGATTAAAAAATAAAAATTAACTTTACCACTATTTGATTGTCTTTATCAGGTCTCCCGATTGAGACAGGTGTTTCAGTGCAGTGCGTTAGTTTGTTTCATACTACTAACTTCGACCAGTTCTCCTTCATCTGAATGAATTGTTGCGAAATTGTTGCGAAATTAAAAAGCGGTAAAATGGGGGCTTTGAAATTAAAAACAAATAAACACGCTATCAAAACAAAACTTTTAGACCTTTGCAGGAGTGTACACCCCAAGATGGAGGTAATACACCCACGCTACCCCCTAAACTAAAAAGACAAACGGAATTGGCTATGCCCCCTTCGCAGAGAGAAAAAAACAGATAAAACAAGAAGAGAGAGACCCCCATCTATGCAACACCACCCTCATCAGGCGGAACAATCAGCAATTGCACCCACAAAATCGTTAACCATTAACGCAGCACATACATTAACTATTAAAAGCCCGTTGGTTCCGCAGTATGAACACCGAGGCGTTAAGCACCCGCTTTCACAAAAGCAAGCAGCCCTTATGGCAGAAGCCTATTGCGTGGCAGGGCAGTGGCACGCTGCAACCGATTGCTTTGAACAGCAGATTCTTGGGTCTCCTTCGTTTCCTAGCGAAAGCTTGCTGGTTCGGGCGGTGGAAATGGCTCAAAAAGCAGGGAGATTGACACAAGCGTTTTCTTGGCAAAAACAATTGACGTTTTCAAAACCATTTGATGCCACCGTTTGGGTTAAGCTAGGGCAATTGGCTGAAGATACAGACCAATTAGAGCTTGCAAAAACCTACTATCAACGAGCCATTAAACGAGATGAAGAAGCCTTAGAAGCTTGGTTTGGCTTGGGTGTGGTTAGCGAAAAACAGGAATCGTTTGATACGGCGAAGCTTTACTATGAAGCCTTATTGGCCATTAACCCTGCTTGGTTACCAGCCCTGAATAATTGGGCGGGTTGTTGTATGCAGTTGGGGTGTTATGAAGAGGCTCAAGACGGGTTTGCAAAGGTGCTAAATTTAATGCCACAGTACCCGAAGGCTATTTTTGGCATGGGTATTACGTTGGATTTTTCAGGGCAACATAGGGCAGCGTGCGTTTATTATGGGCAGTATTTACGCTTAAAACCAGCTTCTTCGCATAGTGCGTTTGTGCGGGAACGGTTGAATGAACTGGAAGCTATGCGGTTTACAACCGCTGCTGTTAGCAAGTAGGTAATACCAATTCACAGTTTCAATAGCGTGTTCTATCATCGATTGTCGTTTTAGTCTTTAGCTGGTTGGTTTGTCGGGGGGGGGGCTTTTTGCCCCTTCGGGGACGGAACGTATCGGCAGCTGCAGAGCAAATGCGATGGTCGTTCCTACTGGTTGGTTTGAATTCTTACGTTATTTTAACTTTGAATTGGTATGAAGTATAGCTGTCATTTCAATTTACGAGGATGAGTAATCGTTCGTAAACAAGCCTGAAAATCTGCATTCGGGGAAGCCACATAATACCCCACCCAGCGGTAATCTAATCCATAAGGCAACAACACTAATTTTTCGCTAGCATTCGCTTTTTCACGCTCCGTTTGCACCACCACATGGTATGCCAAAGCGGGTTTAACTACCTTTACCACCACAACAGAACCTTTATTATAAGCCACCATCTTTCCCAAAAATCGTTCTGAACAATACGCCATTTTCAAAAAAGTCGGACGACTTTCTGGCACTTGTTTTAGCGTTTCCCCCGCCCAAGTATCATACAATTGCCCATAACTTTGCTGCTGCAACAACAATAAAAACGCCGCAGACCGCAACAGCAACAATGCCCGTTCATCTTCACCTAGGGTCGTACTAATTTCAATGGCTTTACCCGCTATCGGGTGAACAACGCTAGCCGTAGGCTTTTTTTGCAAGCTTTGCCAAGCCCATTGCCCTAAAGAAAACACCCCCCATAGCACCAGCAATACAACAGAAAGCCTTAACAATAAGGGAATCCATTGCCCTAATAAAGATAAAAAAGAAGACCGCTTAAAAACAGAATGAGACATCATAGCATTTATTATAAACGAAAAAAACGCCGTCTGCTCAATAAACAGACGACGTTTTTTTAAGCAACTGGCACCAAAATGATGACACCCCATCGCCGAGTAAAAAATAAAGTTAAGAAGCTTCAGCGTAAGGAATGCGAACGGCTTCTTCCTGTAAGGAAAGCAGTGCTGTGAAATCATCCACATCTACATAGCCTGTTCTACGTTCCGCTTTTAAGGCTTCTTTCAGCCCCAACATTCTAATATTTTCACCCTTGGCACGTTCACTTTTATTGCGTGCCAAATTGCGGGTTTTGTACTTACGTAAAGCACAAAGCACTTTATCTAACAACAAATCCAAACTAGCGTAAAGGTTCGCACTAGAAGCTTCCACCTTCATTAGGCTACCATTTACATGTAACACACATTCTGCCTTGTGGGCATTTTGAATACGAGGATTTTTTCCAACAGACAAATGAACCTCAATGGTTTTAAGAAAACTGAATAACGTTCCTATCTTATCCATCCTATCGGTAACAGCTTGCTTCAAAGCATCTGTTAAAGCGATATTACGACCATGAATGACAATAGCTTCCATGTGATGGCGTTTCCTCTCTCGTTAAAAAATTAAAATCCAACAGATAAATTAGTACAAACCAACAGAACCCCTATCATCTGCAACGCTAAAACAGCATTTCAAATTCATTGTTTTTCCAGTCGATTACTTCCTCTGTTTGATTTTTGTTTCTTCCTGATAACCAGGAGAGAAGGAGACCGATTCTTCAAACGACAATGCTACCACTGTTACCAACACTATAAGGTAAACCTTAGGTAGGTGCTGAAAAATCAATCTCCTTTTGTCCCGATATAAACTGTAAACGGTCAAT
>JAPLIO010000076.1 GCA_026389055.1 Candidatus Melainabacteria bacterium
GTGAACAACATCACACTGGTTTAACTGTTGGGTAATAGATGGATAGCCAATGCGTTTTAACGTTAGTTTAGTTTCTCTAATACTGTTGTATACCTTGTTAGCCATGTTATTTTTAAACTTACGTTTGGGCTCATATTTAAAATCTCGTTGTTTTAATTTCACCAGCTGAACGTTTAATGTAGTTAGTTGTTGCAGTATTTGAGAGGGTAACGATTCTAACGAACGATAGAATACCGTAATTTCATGGGCGTTATCGATTGTTTTGATACCTTGTGCTAAGAAATAGAGATATTTCCAACCACCTGTGGAAGAGGCTTGGTTAATAATCGCTATTTTCATCATCATGGTTGTATATCCTTTGTTAGTGCAAAATTGTTTTAGTATATAGCATCTAGGTGTCTTTATGGTAAGATGATTTTTATATTATTGTACCGCAAACTTAGCAGAAAAGGATTGCTCTTTAAAATGTACAAATACCCTGTTTACCAACCAACGCTTGCAGGTAACGAAAAAAACTATGTGAATGAATGTCTTGACTCTACGTGGATTTCATCCAAAGGGAAGTTTGTCAACGAATTTGAAAAAAGTTTTGCTACCTTTATTGGGGCAGATTATGCTACAGGCGTTTGCAACGGCACGGTAGCTATTCACCTAGCATTAGTTGCGTTAGGCTTGGGTGAAGGTGATGAAGTGATTGTGCCTACTTTCACCTATATTGCCTCAGTTAACCCTATTTTGCAGGTAGGGGCAATCCCTGTTTTTGTCGATAGCTTGGCGGATACATGGCAAATGAGTCCTGAAGATATTCGTAAAAAAATCACCCCTAAAACCAAAGCCCTTATGGTAGTGCATTTGTATGGGCATCCTTGTGAAATGGCTGAAATTATGACCATTGCCAAGGAACACAACCTATTTGTTATTGAAGATTGTGCCGAAGCCATTGGTACCACTTACAAAGGACAACACGTTGGTACGTTTGGCGATATTGCCACCTTCTCATTCTTTGGGAATAAAACCATTACCTGTGGCGAAGGCGGTATGGTAACCACCAACGACGCTACATTGTATGACCGCTTAGCTCACTTTAAAGGGCAAGGCTTGGCTAAATATCGGGAATACTGGCATGATACCATTGGCTTTAACTACCGCATGACCAACATTCAAGCAGCCATTGGCTTAGCTCAATTGGAACAAGTGCATACGTTTTTGGCTCAAAAGAAACAAATTGCCCAATGGTATCAAGAAGGCTTAAAGGGCTTACCCATTGCTTGCCATTGTGGCGTGGGCGATGGGGCTAACCATTCCTACTGGATGTGTTCTGTGCTGGTGGAAAAAGCCCCTGTGCGGGATGAGCTTCGGGCGTTTTTAAAGGCAGAAGGGATTGAAACCCGCCCCACGTTTTACCCTGTACATACCATGCCAGTTTACGCCAATAAGTTTATTAAACACCCTGTGGCTGAAGACATCGCTAACAGAGGTATCAATCTGCCCAGCTACCCCCTATTAACCCAAGAAAACGTGCAGGATATTTGCCAAACGATTGCGAAATTCTATGGAAAATAGCCTCATGTCATCACCCGTAGAATCAGAGATTAAAACTAGTCATAATCGCATTTGGTTCTTACAAATGCTGAGAGGCATTGCCTGTTTAGTGGTTTTTTTATTTCATGTCATGGTCATGTTTTGGGTAGCAAATGATGTAGTTCAAGTCTTGTGTTATACGCCTGCCGTAAATGGTTGCCCTGCTTTTATTACTGTACTAGAACAAGGATTAAAGACCATTAAATTAAATCTAGGGGCTTTTGGAGTGGGTCTGTTTTTTTTGATTAGCGGATTTGTCATCCCTATTTCACTTGAGAAGCAGGGTACACGTACTTTTTTAATCCAACGTTTTTTTAGAATCTATCCAACTTACTGGGTTGGGTTATCTATAACCATACTATTATTAGTGGCTAGTGCCACTTTTAATCATAAGCCTTTGTTATTTTCAATGAAAGATGTGTTGCTGAATGCCACACTCTCTTTACGAGATTGGTTTGTATCACCTCGGTTAGATGGTATTAACTGGACGTTGGAAATAGAAATTGCGTTTTATGTCTTAATGGCAATATTTTCAAGGTTTTTTACAACCCAAAAATTTAAGCACTTAGCTTGGTTACCGCCATTTTTTTTAGGGCTTTCCTTGCTAAGTCATAGCGAATATGTGGGCTTAGTACTCTGCTTTATCAATTTCATGTTAATCGGTACTGGTTTTTTAAACCTCTATAAAAAGCAATTTACCTTCATGTGGTTTATGCTTTATTTAACTTTAACACTGGGGTGCTTTGCGGCTACTTTTTTATTAGATCCACAATTAAGCACAAATATGGGACTAATAGGTAGCTATCTATACGCATTAGGCAGTTTTAGCCTTTTTTATGCCTTCCGTAATCATATTATGTATAACCCTATTTTGGATTTTATTTCGACGATTAGCTACCCTCTTTACATTGTGCATGGGTTTAATTCTTACGTTATTATGTCATTTTTATATCAAGTAATACCTAATTACTGGGTTTGTACGGGTGCTGGGCTTTTTTTCTCATTGAGTGCAGCGATTTTGTTACACTACTTGGCAGAAAAACCCTCACTAAAGCTAGGGAAACGAATTCATGGCTAGTCAACAATCATCATTGGTGTTATTAGGGTGTGGTGGACACGCCCGAAGCGTGGCGGATGTTGCATTATTTAATGACCCTAATTTAACGTTAGTTTTCGTGGACGAAAATGCCAGAGACGGCGAAACCATTTGGGGCTTCCCTGTTGTTAAAGCCTTGCCTCAAGGGTTAAATGCTGTGCATTTTTCGGTTGGTTCTAATTTGGGCAGAAAAACCCTAGCAGAAACCTATACCCCGCAAAGTATTCTCTCGAAAAAAGCTCATTTAGGCAAAAATGTAGTAATGGGGGCAGGGTGTTTTGTTGCTCATCAAGCTTACATAGGTCCCGATGTACAGGTGGGTGATGCGACAATTCTTAACACCGCTTGTGTAGTAGAACACGAAGTAACTATTGGCAATTTTTGCCATATTGCCCCTAATGCAACCATTTGCGGACGTGTAACCATTGGCGATTCCGTTTGGGTAGGCGTGGGAGCCATTATCAAAGAAGGTCTGACCATTGCAGATAATGTTACGATTGGAGCCGGGGCAGTCGTGGTGCAAAACATCATAAAATCAGGGGTCTATGTTGGTATTCCTGCTAAAAGGCTTTCGTAAGCCTGCCGATAAACGGCGAGTGTTTCTTGGGCGGATTGTTCCCAGCTGAACTTTTTGGCTTGCTCAAACCCTTTTTCAATCATCTGCTGGCGAAGTTCAGGGCTGTTAAGCAAGGTAATCATCTGTTGTTGAAACTGGGCATCATCGGTCGGGCTGGCGTAGATTGCTGCATCGCCCCCAACTTCAGGCAAACTAGCCGTATTGGCACTTAAAACAGGCGTACCACACTGCATGGCTTCCAATACAGGCAAGCCAAAGCCTTCGTACAAAGAAGGCAAAACAAAAGCCGTCGCTCCACTATAAAGGGCGGGTAAATCCTCGTCTGCCACATAGCCTGTTACAATAACCCGATGACTATACTGTGGGCATTGCAACAATAAAGTCTCCATCTCAGCGGTAAATTTTCGTTTCCCCCCACACAGTACTAATACCACATCATCCGTAATGGATTTTTTCACGCAGAGGTCTAAAAAATTACGAATAAGGAAAGGCATATTTTTATGGGGTAAATGCGTACAAACCGAAAGCATATAATAGGCATTGTTGGGAATATTACAGCGTTGTTTAACTGCTGCTAAGGAAAGGGCATCCGTAACGCAGCTAAATTTATTAGGTTCTGCTGCCAAATGGGTAACCACTAAATTAGCCGCAGTTAACTGGGGGTTAAAGTTTAATAAATCATGCTTTGCGGAATGGGAAATACAGCAGACAAAGTCATCGGCTTGAATTAAACGCAACCTACCTGCAAATTTTTGAGACTCTTTCGGGTTATCTTCTGCCCTAGCCTTACATAAAATGGGCGTTAAATCATAACAAGTGGTTACTCTCGCCAACCCAGCTTGTGGGGGAAATTTATCTAAATCTCTGGTAAAAGGGATATGAACAACTGTATTGGGTGCAATCAGTGGCTTCCAGAATTTTTTTGCTTGTTTAAAAAACGGTCTGATGATAGCAAACAAGACCGATTCTTTCAAATGGGGTTGGCGTTTAATTTTCTTGTTCTTTTTAGCTTCACTGAGATTGAGTGCTATTTGTTGCCACACATTCAGTTTACTACCTTCTAAAAAAGGATAACGGCTAGGGGGTAATTGAAGCCGTTCTAATAACATTTCCCAAGCCAATTTGCTACCATGCAATTGTTCTAAATCACTGGAGAAAGTCGCTAATTCAAAGTCTTCAACTTGGCTACTTTCTTTTAGTTTAATTAAGTTAGTGGCTAACGCTTCAATCGCTTTGTAAATGCCCGTTTGATTTTGAGGCGAAAGTACTTCTGAACCCAAAATGCTAATATCTAATGCTACTTTCATGGACTGATTAACTCTTTTCAATCGGGGAATTACTTAAACACAAAAGATTATACCCTTTCTATCCTAAACGAAAAACAATCATTTCTCAACCGTCTTTATCCTAACAAAACAGACTCAAAGGCTATTGCTTGTGGCATTTTTATGCTACCCTATTTAACATAGTTTTATTAACTTGACGGTTAAGCCTTTTAAGCATCAGGAAAGTGAGAAGTCTTCATCATGGCTAAAAAAGCAATTATTACAGGTATTACTGGGCAAGATGGTTCTTACTTGGCTGAACTATTGCTTGAAAAAGGGTACGAAGTGCATGGCGTTGTTCGCCGTAATAGCACTTCTAGCCTAGAACGCATTCAGCATTTGGTTGATAATACAACCGTTTACGGCAAACGGCTCTTCCTTCATTTTGGCGATTTAGCCGATACCAGTGCCTGTATCAGCTTGGTTGATCAAGTTCGCCCTGTTGAAATTTACAACTTGGCTGCACAAAGCCACGTTCGGGTTAGTTTTGATGCACCAGAATCTACTGGCGATGTTACTGGATTGGGTTGCCTGCGGTGGCTAGAAGCAATCCGCCAAGTGGATAAATCTATCCGTTTTTACCAAGCTTCCACCAGCGAATTATTTGGCAAGGTACAAGAAGTACCTCAAAAAGAAACAACCCCCTTCTACCCTCGGTCTCCGTATGGGGTAGCCAAACTATATGCCCACTGGATGACTATTAACTACCGTGAAAGCTACGAAATTTATGCTTGTAGTGGCATTTTGTTCAATCATGAATCGCCACGGCGGGGGGAAGATTTTGTTACGCGTAAAATTACCAAAGCCGTTGCTAGAATTGTTGCTGGTAAACAAAAACGTTTGGTGCTAGGCAACTTGGATGCTAAACGGGATTGGGGACACGCCAAAGATTACGTTCATGCTATGTGGCTGATGCTTCAACAAGCCACCCCTCAGGATTATGTTATTGCTACAGGCGAAACCTATTCTATTAAAACCTTTTTAACCGAAGCCTTTAGTGCTGTAGGCTTAAACTGGGAAGATTTTGTTGATTTTGATAGCCAATTCCTTCGCCCTGCAGAAGTGGAGTTGTTGGTAGGAGACCCCACCAAAGCCATTGCGGAATTAGGCTGGCAACGGGAATACGATTTCAAAGCCCTTGTAAAAGAAATGGTAGAAACCGATTGCCGTAACGAAGGCGTGGATTTAACCTCACTCAGTTCAAAAGTAGCCGTTCCTGTTTAACAATCGTTCGCTTATTCAGCCTTTTCTTGCTTTTTATTGTGGAAGCAAGGAAGGGCTGTTTTGTGCTGTTTACAATCCGTGTTTTTTCCTCTAGGTAAACGGAGTTTGAGACGTTGGTACCCAATGAAAGCGGAATCATTTGTAGAATGAAACATAAGTAGCCGTTTTATCAACGCTATACATCGTCAAACAGAGAGAGAAATAGGCAGTTAGCAAACCATGATGGGGCGAAAGCATAAACATCCTGAACATGAAAACCTTGAACGGTGGCTGGTTTCGTATGCAGATTTTATTACGTTGTTATTTGCTACCTTTACCGCATTGTACGCTATTGCTACGGCTAAATTAAGCGACCCTAGTGAGTATTCTAAAAGCGTTTCTGAAGTGTTTAAACAACAGGATACCCTACTAAAAGGCATTGCCTCCATTTTTGATGGGCATGGTTCGCCCGCTAAAGAAAACCCTGCCGTTAAAGAAACTGGTAGAGGCTCTGGGGTTATTGGTAGTTATGAAAGCCTAACCTTTAAGCCTGGGGAAGTAAAAGCCTTAGAATCGTTGGTGAATGAACTGCAAAGTGTGGTAGAAGACCTAAACAAAGAAATAGAGGTCATTAACGTGGAAACCTTTGCATCATCTGGTAAAAATGGCGACGATACAGGCGAAACCACTGGTGTGGCTAAAACGGCGTATGAATTGAGCAATGACGAGTCTGATTCGATGAAAAAAGCGGGGGGTGTTCCGTTAAAAGGCGTGGAAGTAACCTTACAGGAACGAGGTGTGAAAGTAACGTTGGATTCTAGATTGTTGTTTGATGCAGGTTCTGCCCAATTGAATACCCGTGGTGTAACATTTTTAGATGCGATTGCGACTCGTTTACGAAGTCATTTGCTCTATCATTTGTTGCATATTGAAGGACATACAGATTCTCAACCGTTGCGTAATCACCCTGTTTACCCTTCTAATTGGGAACTTTCCTCGGCTCGGGCTTCCGTGGTAGTTCGGCATTTAATTAATGTACAACGCTTTTCGCCCAGAGAAATGGCGGCTGTTGGTTATGCGGATACTCGCCCTGTGGCGATTAATACCACCGCTGATGGGCGGGCTAAAAATCGGCGGATTGATATTATTTTATTCAGCAAGGCGGTGGGCGATGTGATTGACCCTTCTTTGCAAAAGGCGAAAAGCACCTTATTGTTGCCTTCTAGTATGAAGCCGAAGCTTCGAGTGGTACCACCAAAACCTGTGGTGCATGAACAGGCACCTACGTTGCGTAAACACCCAACAAAACCGCATCAGCCTATTAAATTGGTAGACCCTGTAAAGCCTGTAACGGAACATCCTTCAGGTTTTGTGCCTGTGAAGGAGGGCACCGTGGTGGAAATATCGTCGACAAATGAATCGGATAACCAATCTCAATAATAGCTAGGCATTCTTCGTTCAAGCCCCAAAACGAGCAGACTCCCCACTGGAGAAAGTCCGCTCGTTGCTTTTTAATCAATTTTTCAGTTTTTTTATTAACCTTTAGAAGCCAGTAAAGAAGCGGCTACTTCGGTTTTTTGCAAGGCTTGTAAGCGGGTGGTTACGTTATTTAAAGTAACATCATGCACGGTATCTACAGGTAATACGTTTAACCCAGTACCTGTAGCTGCCCGAACCCCCTTTTCATTATCTTCAATCGCCAAACATTGGGTGGCATCCAGCCCTGTTAGTTTTTCAACGGCTAAGGCGTAAATATCTGAAGCAGGTTTGGGGTTCACCACATCTTCGTTGCTCAAGGTGAAATCTAAATAAGGAGCTAACCCGCTGAGAGCCATCATTAAATCCACCGTTTTCCGCACGGAATTAGAAGCTAACCCAACCCGATAACCCGCTTTTTTCAAGGCTTGAATTAGCTCTAAATGGGGTTGATAGGGCTTGCAAAGCAATTGGGTTAATTTTTGCGTATGCAGTTGCTTTAGTTGGTTAATTTTTTGAAAGAGGGTTTCATCATTGGGCAGTAACGCCAATTTTGCCATTTGCCGAAGCTTAGCGATGGTGGGCAAGCCATCAAAAATAGTTTCATGGTCGTGGCGAGTAATGGCGGCGTAGCCTAGCTGAATAAGGGCTTGGTTCAATGCTTCAAAATGCCATTCTTTTGCGTCAATTAGCACGCCATCCATGTCAAATACAATGGCTTTAATAGTGGACTGTTTGGCTGGAACGAGGGGGTTGAATGATTGTTTCAAGTGGGTAGCCTCCGTGCTATTAACATAAGAAAAGGGAGTGTAAAAAAATCGACACCCTCACTGATGTTGTTTCGGTCGGTTTTGCGGAAGCTTGAAGGGTTTGTAGGAATATCGACTATATAGCGTAGTAGATAAGGGACAGGAAAATTTTTGGCAAAAAACGAGGGCTTGTGTTACAGTAAAACTACTGTCTATCGAAACAATCCAGTTTTTTACCTGCTAGACCTCTTGCATGATTTGATAGGTGGGAGCAGATTCTAGGAATGAGGAACGGAAAACCAGAGTGTACACTATAGTACATGAGGATTTGAGTACCGCAAATGACAACGAAGATGCCTCAGATATCGAATCATGCAAGAGGTCTACTGTTTATCTCCCCTAAACAAGAAGGAAGTAGCCTCTCATGATGATGAGCTTAGATACCCACGAAAACCGTGTAAAATTAGTCAAAAAACACTACGAAAGCCTAGCTGGCAAGTTTGAAAAAGCCAAAAAAGCCTTAGGTAAAGATGCCTTAACCACCGCTGAAAAAATCTGGATTTCCCACGCGGATGCCTCGTTTGATTTTTCCACCGTGGCACGGGGCGAAAGTATGCTAGCCCTTAACCCAGACCGTGTTGCTATGCAAGACGCTACGGCTCAAATGGCGATTCTCCAGTTCATGCAAGCCAACCGCCCTACTGTAGCCGTCCCTTCTACAGTGCATTGCGACCACCTCATTCGGGCTCAAGGCGGTGCGGAAGGCGATATGGAACGTGCCATCAACGAAAACCGTGAAGTTTACGAATTTTTACGGTCAGCTGCAGCCAAATATGGCATGGGATTTTGGAAACCGGGTAGTGGGATTATCCACCAAGTGGTGCTAGAAAAATACGCTTTCCCCGGTGGATTGATGATTGGTACAGATAGCCACACCCCTAACGCTGGCGGTTTGGGTATGGCTGCAATCGGTGTAGGCGGTGCAGATGCTGCTGATACGATGGCAGGCTTACCATGGGAAGTGAAATGTCCGAAACTAGTGGGTATCCACTTGAAAGGCAAACTTTCAGGCTGGACTGCTCCTAAAGATGTGATTCTAAAAGTGTTGGAATTGATGACTACCAAAGGTGGCACCAACAAAATTGTAGAATACTACGGCGAAGGGGCAACCGCCATGAGCTGTACAGGCAAGGCCACCATCACCAACATGGGTGCGGAATTAGGGGCTACTTGTTCGCTATTTGCTTATGATGATAGCATGGGGCGGTATTTGCGTGCCACCGAACGGGCTGAAATTGCGAATTTAGCGGATGCTTACGCTACCGATTTACGAGGCGATTCAGCTACTTATGCAAATCCTTCGGCTTATTTTGATGAAGTGATTGAAATTGATTTAGATGCCCTTGAACCTTATGTGGTAGGCCCTCATTCGCCAGATAGAGCCAGAGCGATTTCTGCGTTTGCCAAAGAAATTAAAGCTGAAGCTTGGCCTGAAACCTATAGTGCGGCGTTAATTGGGTCTTGCACCAACTCCAGTTATGAAGATTTAGAGCGGTGTGCTTCTATTGCTCGGCAAGCCATTGCTGCTGGGTTGAAGTTGAAAACCAAATTGCTCATTACACCAGGGTCTATTCAAGTATTTGAAACCATTAAAGCCAACGGTCAGTTAGCCATTTTTGAAGAACTAGGGGCTACCGTGTTGGCTAATGCTTGCGGGCCTTGTATTGGCAACTGGGATAGAAGCGATATACCTGCTGGGCAAGCCAACGCTATTATCACCTCCTTCAACCGTAACTTCCCAAAACGGAACGATGGTAACGCTGGTACGCTTTCCTTTATTGGTAGCCCTGAATTAGTGTTTATTGCTGCATTGACAGGGTCAACCCTATTTAACCCATTAACCGATAGCGTTGAAGGCATCACCTTAGCCCCTCCAACCGCTCCTGATATTCCTGAAAATGGGTTTGTTATTTCGTGGGATGGTTTCGATGAACCGCCTGCAAACCGTGATGGCTTAAAAGTGAACGTTGCCCCTGATAGCAACCGCTTAGAATTGCTGGAGCCATTCAAAGCGTGGGATGGTAACGACGTGGTGAATATCCCTGTGTTGGTTAAAACGCAAGGGCAAACCACAACCGACCATATTTCCCCGGCAGGCAAAGATTGGTTGCCCTTGCGTGGGCATTTAAGCGGTATTTCGCACAATATGTTGCTAACCGCGGTAGATGCTTCTACTAGTAAGCCAGCCGATGCCATTAAAATGGTGGTTTGTGGCGTAGAACGCGGGGCTTCTGCTTGGGCGTTGAAGGCTAAAGAACTGAAGACGGCTGTCGGTGGGTCTATCATTGTGGGCGATGAAAACTACGGTGAAGGCTCTAGCCGTGAACACGCTGCGATGTGCCCTCGGTTTTTGGGTGTGAAGGCGGTTATTGCTAGAAGTTTTGCTAGAATTCACGAAACCAACTTGAAGAAGCAAGGCATTTTGGCGTTGACCTTTGCCAACACGGCAGATTATAATCAAATTACTAAGGGTGATACCATTAGCTTGTTGAATTTGAAGGCGTTTTCCCCGAATCAACCTGTTGAAGCTGTGGTTAAAAAAGCGGATGGTTCGCAAGTAACTATTCAGCTAAAGCATACGTTTTCAGCCGAACAAGTACGGTGGTTTAAAGCGGGTTCCGCAATAAACGCAGCTAACGTACCAGCACTCGTTTAGGTTGTTATAACCTTTTATGTCTAAACCCCTTGCCCTCTATTGAAACCAATAGAGGGCAAGGGGTTTTTTTATATCGATTCAAAGATTAAAGGGCTTAAAATCATGATTCGTGATGCCACGGAGGGCATCCCCTACAAGGGGGGAGTTATCAGATTACTGTAGGGGCTATCCCCCCGTGGTATCCCGTCGATGATGCAAACCCAAATACGCTATTCAAACTTTGAACTGGTATTATTCTACTATAGTAGTTTAAAAAAATTTCGAACCTATAGGGGCCTGATTTACTAGCCCTTCGGTCTATGCATTGCATCAGTCCGCCCCACAATCCCCAAAAGGATGCGATAAATCGTACCCCTACAAATAACAAACCATAAATTATTTAAAATGCTATATTCATAAAATTCGGTAATAAGGTTAAAAGACTTTATAGGCTAAGCCAAAATGCACCCTTGGGCCATAGTGGTTATAGCCTGGTAGTATTTGCCGAACCAACGGTACACCAATATCCACCCTGCCTGTTAAATTTTCAGCCAACTGAAACCGAACACCCCCGCCCACACTGGCAATACAAGCATTAGGGTCATCTACTAAACGAACAATGGGTTCTTTTATAAGCAGAACCCACTTCGGCAGATTGTTCTTTACCTGCCCCTAGTTGTTCGGTGGTTAAGAAAACGTTGGCTTGTTGTTTGCCTACTGTTTGCACTTTAGGTAATGCTACAAACAAATAAGAGGGCTAGTAGGGTTAATTTTTTCATCATGGGGTGTATAGCCTTTGGGGGTGAATACGGTATGAAGTTGGTACCCAGTAGGTTGGGGCACTCTAGTAGAAAATTCTGTTTGTCCTTTATCTCAATTAAACCATGTACTGCGGAAAAATTGCTCCATCTTAAGCATACTATTCCTCTTGCTCTGCAGATAGGGGCGTTTACTCTTCTTCGCCCGCTAGCCTTGCTTCTTCCCGCTCTTCTTGCTGATTCCGAAAATATCGCTGAGACCCAATCTCATCCAACATCTTCATTTCAATGGCTTTTTCTTCTTCTTTCCATTCTTCTATGCAACGTTCTTTGTGTTTTTCTAGGGCTTCTAATTCTTTATGCCGAATTTTCAACAAATCTTCTTCTTCTTTTAGCTTTTGCAGGGCCACTTCTTTTTCTTGCCGAAGTTCCACATATTTTTCTCGTAAGCGTTGCAAAAATCTATCGCCCATTTCCAACATCATCGGCGGAGAAAGCCGCATTTGCTCAATGACTCCCGCTTGTTCTTGCAAGTTGGCTTGTAGGCGTGCTTCAGCTGCCCGAACCGCTGCTTGAGCTTCTTGCACCCGTTGTTCCTGTTCTTTTTTCTTGCGTTCCCGCATTTCATAAACTTTTTGAAGCCGATAAACAAAGCGTGCCATCACAACAAGTTATCCTTCGTACAATTCGAGGGGTAGCCCGTCAGGGTCTTTAAAAAAGGTATAGCGTTTGCCTGTTAAAGGGTCAATTCTAATGGGTTCAACTAGCACGGCTTGCGATTGTAAATACCCCACGCAGGCTTCAATATCAGGCACGCTAAAGGCTAAGTGCCTTAACCCACATGCTTCAGGGTACCCCGCCCGAGGCACATTTTCGGGGAATGAAAACAATTCAATTTGGGTGGTTTCGTTAATTTTTAAATCTAATTTGTACGAATGGCGTGCTTCCCGAAACGTTTCACGGATAATTTCTAACCCTAAAATTTCTACGTAAAACTGTTTAGAAAGAGGGTAGTTAGAA
>JAPLIO010000099.1 GCA_026389055.1 Candidatus Melainabacteria bacterium
ACCAACGCCGTTGGTTGGTTGGGGGTTTTGGGTGCTTGTGGGGCAATGCCAATACCGTTACGTTGGGTTACAGTGGGCTGTACGGCGGTTAAGGGGTTCATCATCATGGGTCGTTATCCTTGTTAATAGTTCAGGGTATAAGCAATAGAGGGGAAATCGTAGCCAAAAAGGCATCTTCTATCAAGTTAAAAGCCCCTCAAATAAAACCTGTGCAACTAGCTTAACAAAATGTTACTTAAAGCTTTGCCTGCCAATTTTTGTTAGGGTGTAATTGTCGGTTTTTTGAATGCTGGTGGGTTTTCGCTGATGGGGCTTTTGCGATGAGATGGTGGGGTTGCTTTGTTAATCATCTTGCTGAAGATAGAACGGGCTGCTGATAGCGAGGCAGAATGCTTGTGTTGTTATTGGTCATTTTGGGTGTTGGATGCGTTGGGTATTGGGTTATGTTGGTGGCTTATTGGTGTAATGGTGGTTATATTGGGTGTTGACAGGGGTTTTTGCTTTGGGTATTGTAGAAGGTGTTGAAGGGCTTGTACCCTTTGCACGGCGTATATGCCCCCATCGTCTAGTGGCCTAGGACACCTCCCTTTCACGGAGGCGGCAGGGATTCGAATTCCCTTGGGGGTATTTTTTGTTTTGTGCTTTTCCCCTTGTCATCATTGGGGTTTGGGTGTTTGGGTTAATCTCAAATTGATGCGTTTGTGTAACCTGTGTAATTTTTACGCTGAAACGGAATAACACTGTTGTTTTCATAAGAGTTTTGCAAAGCATCCATAGCATTACGAACATGGTTATTATGTTGATGAGCATACCGCATCACCATCTGCGTTGTTTTATGCCCCGAGATGGCTTGAACCGTCGGAATATCAATACCCGCCATGACAAGGTTTGAAATAGCCGTATGTCTTAACACATGAGGCGTAATACGCTTACTATCCAAGCCCGCAAGTTCTACTACCCGTTTAAACGGTTCTTCAATACAAGTGGTATGCCCCACGTTGGATTTCACCGAACCCGCCGAGGGAAAAAGCCACGGACTTGTAACAGGACGATACCGCAAGTATTGTTCAATTAAATTCACTAAATTTTCAGTAATGGGTTGGGTTCTTGCTCCCGCCTTGGCTTGCGGTAAAAACACTTGCCGTTGAGCAAGATGTAAATTTTCTAATCTCAACGATAAAATTTCAGATCGTCGCATGCCCGTTCCCAAGCCAATAGCAATAAACAAATAAATATGTGGGTTTCTATCAGCTTGGGCAACATTCAACAAACGCTGGGCTTCTTCTTTGGTTAAACATTCCATACGGCGGTTATCGACGGCTACCATCCGTATTTTACAGGGCTTATGCTTAACCCACTTCCATTCTTCTGCCATTGAATAGAGGTGAAGCAACGTGCTAAGTTCTCTATTAACGGTAGCAGGTTTCGCCCCCGCTTCTTTACGGGCTTTCCGATACCGTTCAATATCAAAGCTATTGAGGTGTGTTAGGGGTATTGTGCCAAAAAATGGCGTTAAATGTAAACGACTATGCGATTCTTTTTTGTCTAAATTTTGCCCGCCTGTTTCTTCTAAACGCTTCAAATAAGACTTTAACGCCTCGCCTATTGATTGTTCTATCTTTCTTCCTTTGGGTAATTGTGAACGATTTTCTCGTGCTTCAGTTAGGAGCTTTTCAACGTTAGCTTTGGCAAGTGTCAACGTCATACCTTCAGATTCTCTCCCAATAACCCGATGGATTCGTTGACGATTAACCATTTTGTTGACTTCAAAAACACCATCGCCGTTTTCTAACTTACGGTAAATAATGCCCCGTTCGCTAATTTGTTCACCCACTTTTAATTGTTTGATGCTTTTTGTGGACAAGAGTTTTTGTTCTGCTAACATAAGTGTGTAGCCTTTCTACTATGATTATTCTAAAAACAGTTTGACAAAAGCTGATTGTGTTGTAAAGTATAAACTAAATGGTATTTTAACGCAATGAGGTTCTTTTTATGTCTACCGAAATAACACCCGCTAAAACGCTCGGGCAAGTGCTAAGAGAAACCCGAATGAGCAAAGACTTCACGTTACGAAAGTTTGCCATGGCGGTAGGCATTTCTGCCACGATGATGAGCAAAATAGAATTAGATGAAGTTGGCTTTAAAGCGGGTGAAGAAACGCTTAAAAAAATTGCAGACTTGTTAGGGTTAAATAGCGATTACATCTTATCGCTGGCTAAAAAAGTAGATTCTGATCTGCAAACAATGATTATTAACAAACCACATATAATGCCTGAATTCCTAAGAACTTTTGGCAATAAATCGGACAAGGTCTTAGCAGACCTCATTAAACAAGAGAAAGACAAACAGGGGGAATCCTAACAGTGGAGGGTATTCATCGGTTCATGGGGGGAACGGTAACAGTGCCTTTTATACCCAAGCAACAACTGAATAATTTAGCAGAATTTTTTTTAATTAAGGTCTATAACTGCCCGTTGGAAGATATTCCACTACCCATAGATATTGAAACAATAATAGAATACAACCTGAATTACTCTCTTCGGTTTGATAACCTTGATCAATTATTAGGGAAACAAGGGGTTTTAGGCTTTTTAGATTCTGAAAACAAACAAATTTATGTAGATTCTACTTTAGAGGAAAAAAAGCAAGAAGGGCGTTTGAGGTTCACACTTGCCCATGAAGTGGCACACCATATCCTTCATGTTCCTTTGAAAGAAGCACATCAAGCCAAGTGGTTTAACCAAACGGTTAGTTCAAATAACGTGAAAAGTATTGGTGAAATTATGACTTCAACGCAAGCAAAAGATATAGAATGGCAAGCGAACTATTTAGGTAGTCATCTTCTAATACCACGCACTTTGCTGAAAAGGGAAGCTGCAAAGTGTCGGGCATTATTTATTAAAGAATATAAGCAAGGCTTTAGTGATAACTATATTGATAAATGGGTTAAAAACCGTTTACAACAAACTTTCTTAGTTTCAAAAGAGGCATTAGAAATAGCATGGGAGGACACTTTTAAAAGAAAACTATAGTTTTATTTATTGTTAAGTATAACCTTGATAATATACACATGGGAGTGAAATAAAAAAATGATTGAAATACCGATGTACCCTGATGGACGGATGACCCCTGATAATACGGCTCTGTATTTAGGGCTAACGGTTAAAACCCTAGCAACCATGCGTTGCCGTGGTACAGGACCGAAATTTATTAAGCGGGGGCGTATCTTCTATTTCAAAACGGATTTAGATGCGTGGTTAGCAGAAGCGGGACGGGTAACCAGTACCGCACAAGCTAGGTTAATCAAAAAAGAAAGGCGGATTCAAGTAAGAAGCGTTCCACAAGGGGAACGGCTAAGCTACGGCATGTAGCACTTCTAACGGTGTCTTAAAGCCCAAGCACTTGCGTGGACGAGTATTCAACTTCCGCTGAACCACCAAAACTTCCGCCTCACTA
>JAPLIO010000048.1 GCA_026389055.1 Candidatus Melainabacteria bacterium
CAGGCGGCTGTTTAAAACCTTGTTTAAACATAATATATATTATCAGACTCTAATAGTGAGAACCAACTCAATAAATGCACTCGAGGGGAAACGCTTGGTAAAGACCTTTAATTAGTGGTAAAATAAAGTGGCTTACTACCAATAAAATTATCGGTTTATACTAGAAAGCCCTGCTTATGACTGCTTTTCGTTATGGTAATACGTTTTCACTAGCTCTTGTGGTGTTAGGTTGCTTATTCTTAGCACACCCTGTATGTAGCATGACCCAACTAGCCCAAAAGGAATACCTGCAAGCCAAAACGCTGGAACAACAAAAAAATTACACCCAAAGCTTGTTCCACCTAAACCAAGCCATCGCGCTTGACCCGACAGACCCGCTACTTTACGCCAGCAGAGCCGCCGTTTTAAGCCAGCAAGGCGAACCCCTCAAAGCAATCGAAAATTACGAAAAAGCCGCCAGCCTCAATTCGCAAGACCCCATGCTTTACTTCGCTCTTGGGCAATTGTTTGAACAAACTAATCAGCTAGCCAAAGCCAAAACGGCGTATGAAAACAACTTGCTAAAAAACCCTAGCTACCGCTTCCCGCTATTAACCTTAGCTCGGGTTGCTACAAGGCAAAACCAACCTCAGCAAGCCATTGGCTACCTAACGGATTTTCTGCAATCCTACCCCAACCACTGGCAGGCGAAAGTGCAATTGGCCCAAGCTTATTTGCAAGCCAAACAACCAGAATCTGCCATTAAATTGCTGAACGAACTGAAAGAAACCGATGCTAAACGCTTTAAGGAATCGGCCTTGTTGGGGCGGGCTTATCTGCAAGCAAACCAAGCTCAAGCCGCATTGGAGGCACTGGTTGAAGCGAAACGCCTGGGGGAGTACGATACCGAAATAGCGGAACTAATGGGCCAAGCTTACCAACGCTTAGGCAAGCTAAGTGATGCTATTTCGGTGTTAAAAGAAGCCATTGCGGGTAACCCTGAAAAACCCACGCTGTTGCTCAACTTGGCGGAATTGTATCATCAAACCAATCAACTACCGTTGGCGATTGAAACCGTTCAGCAATTTCTAGCCAAAGAACCTTCGCACACGGGGGCGTGGCTGGCGTTGCTAGAATGGTGCTACAAAGCCATAGCAGGAGGGGTGGAGCCGTTAGATAGTCGGGCAATGATGATGGCTATAGCCCCCAAGGTATTGGCAGATAAAACCCTTCTGCTTACGGCGGAAGACCGTGCTAACGTGCAAACTTGGTTAGCCCTTACTTATACATTAGAAAATAAATCGGTTGAGGCTATTCCACTATATGAAGCCCTATTAAGTACCCCAACCCCTCCTCCTGATCGGTATCTTTCTATGCTTTATTTGGCATGGGCTTATGATGATACGCATCAGCCTGAAAAGGCATTGGCGTTGTACGATGCCTTGTTGACGCAATATAAAGATGAAATTCCCGCTGAAAGTTTGCATAACGTGCAAGGGGAACAAATGGCGTTACGCCTTTCTATTGCCAACAATTACGTTGATGCTCAAAAAAACGAAGCGGCAATTGCGTTGTATGATAAGGTGTTGGCTACAGACCCTTACCAACCCGAAGCGTTGTTGAACAAGGCGTTATTGTTGCAAGAATCTGACCCGAAAGAAGCGTTGACGTTAATCAATAAGGCGTTGGTTCCCGAACAAGTGGCTAGTTTAATGCTTGAAATTAAAGCCAAGGCGTTTACCACACAAGCGGAATTGGCAACGGAATTAAACGAAACTCAGCTAGCATTAACGGCGTTCACACAACTAGAAGCGTTAGCCAAGGAAAACCCTACCATCGTGAGTTTAACCCCTCAGCAATGGATTTTGGCGGGGTATGCTCATCAGCAAGCCAAGCAGTGGGAACAGGCGAGACTGGCTTATGATGCGGTGCTGAAAGACGACCCCTTCAATGGTAGAATTCTTTATAATAAAGGGCTAACTTATTTTCAGCAAGGCAATTATAAGGAAGCGATAGCCCCGTTAGAAGCGGCATTGAAGGTGGTATCGCCTGAAGTGCAGGCACATTATAGTTTAGCGTTGATAGCTGAAAAGCAGCAACGCTGGCAGGATGCCGTAATCCATTACAAAGCAGTTAAAGCATTACCTGAAAACGAACAAAAGGCGATGGGACTTTCTTCCGCAGTGATAGAAAAACGCTTGAAGGCCGTTGAAGCCAAATTAGCTGTAAAGCCTATTGCTTTAATAACACAACCCAGCATAAAAAGACGACGCTAGCTGGTTGTCACTTCATTAGCGGATGGTTCTGCTAATTTTTTGACCGCTTGCAGAATGCGGTATTGCACTCTAGCAGATTCCTTAAAGCGACGTTGGGCTTCGTGAATACAGCAATAATCTAGGTAAAGAAAGTTAATGCCTAACGTGGGAAATAACAACAATAAGTGTAGCCAAAAGTTTCGAGGTCGGCATTGCGGTTCAAACGAAGGAAGAAGAGTTCTCGAATCATTGTTAGAAAAATTACGTAAGATAGGCTGAACATAGGAGAGGAGTTTCGCTTCCAATAAATCCATAGGGATATAATCTTCTAATAATCGTTTATAAAGATAATACCAATAAATAGAAAGGGATAAATTAATTAAACTAATTAGGTCGTTATAAGGCTCTAAGAAGGCTATCTGCTTTTTTGCGGAAGCAGGATCTACATGTGAAAAAGCTAATGCGATACCAATACCAAAAAGAGCTATTATAGATAAACTATATAATACCTCGCCCCAAGCCCATATTTTCCAATGAACAGGCTTAGCCATAGCAATGGCTTCTTTACTTCCCAACCGAATTTCATAGTCTTCCAATAATTCTGCGGTTTGCCCTGTTAGTTTTTCAGAGGCTTGGGGTAATAAGCGTAAAACTTGAGCTAACGTGCTATAAAAAGCTCTCGTTCTTTGCAGGTGCTGATTTCGCCGATGAATGTTTCGGAAATGGCGATAATAGAAATAAATACCCAACGTTACCCAAGGCATTAAAAACGTACCAACCCACCAGTTCATAAACACATAATCTGTTTTAAGTCTTGCGTTAAAAATAGCCTCTAATTGGGCTAGGTTGGTGTGTAAGTTTGGCGTATTTTCAGGAAATCCGTCTGTTTCTTCGGTTGTTGTTAGTGTGGTCATTTAAAAAAGCTTTCAAATAAGGGTGGGCTATTGCATAATGCTATCAAAAAATGGAGGGTGTTACAAAACCCTCCATTTCATTAAATACTGTTAAATAGTGGGTTCTTCATTAACAGAAGCAGAAAAAGG
>JAPLIO010000040.1 GCA_026389055.1 Candidatus Melainabacteria bacterium
AATAAAACAACACGGCATTGATTCTTTTACGCATCTTCAACAGGGGAATCCTCGTCAAAATCTTCTTCGTCTTCATCCTCTTCAGAGGCATTTAATCTCGTCAACGTGGCAAATTCAGGTAACGCGTGCAGGGCTTCGGCTAACGCCTTATCCTCCAAAATCAGCGGATGATTTCGCAAGATGCCCGCCTCATCCCAAGTGGATTTTCCGCTAGGGGGCAGGGGTTCATGTTCACCTAACCCCGTTGCCCAATCAGTTAATTTTGCTCGAATCACTGCGGGGGCAATATCTTTAGGGTGTACTTCTTGAGCAATACTTTCAGCAATGGCGATGCCTAAGGCTTCACCCACCAAGCAATTGTGTTGTACAATTCTGCACGCCCCTTGGGCTAGTGGCGAATAGCCCGCTGCCCTGCTAATAAACGCTAAATTCTGCGGTAATTGGCTTTCCGCTTTGGGGAAATTAGCCGATAACCCCACATTGAAAATAGGCTTGGGCAATGGGTGCAATTGCGGATAAGCCAACCACGGATGCACCCCTCTAAAATCTAACCAATAGCTGAAGGTACCCACGGCTTCTTCGGCAGGTACACCACCCGAAAATAAATCGATTGCCGAAAGCACCTGTTGGGCTTGGCATTGCACCGTTTGCCGAATGTACAATTCAGCAGGGGGCAGTATGCTAACCTCAGCGAAACCGCCTACTTCTTTGAAAAATGCTTCAACATCTTCTAGCACACCTAAAAACGGAGGTGGCACCGATAGCCCCTCTTCTGAAGCGGTTAATTGAGCCTTCAAGTTGGGAAGCCTGCCAATGAGCCCGTTAAAACCCAGCGTCCCATCTGAAAGACGAGACACATTCGCCCCATCTATCCAATACGGAGCCAGCTCATACGGCACCACATCGCCATAATACCAGTGGTGAAAATGCAACCCAATAACGGGGTTTAAAATATCCACATAATCCGAATCTGCAGGGGCGTAGGTGGGTCGATGAAGCAGATCTTCTCGTTGTTTTTCGGTCATCCATGGGCAGAGGGCTTTTAGCAAAGTCGGCGTTTTTTCGTTTGCTCTTAAGCTGGCTTCAAAGGCTTGTAGTTGTTTGTAGGTAATGCCTTGAATTCTGAAAACGGGCGAAACACCCAGCGTATTGAGTTCAGGTTCAGTCGAGCCAAAAACACCACCCAGCCCTTTAATGTAAGGCACGCCGCACGTTCTGGAAAACAATAAATCTGGCGTGGTATCCACAATAAAATCGGCAGGGAAGGTAACAAAGTCTTCGCCCAATTTGGTGCAAACGCCTGTTAAATGGTGCGTGGCTTGATTGAGAACGGGGAACAACTTGCCCACGCCTGAAAATACTTCGATGTTGTGGTGTTTCAATAGTTCGTGAAGCACGGCATCAGCCGTTTCGGCGTGAAGAGCGACTCGTTTTAAGCCTGCTTGCTTGAGGAACGCCCCCAGTTGCGGAGAGATAAATTCGGGTGTTAAATCCATGTAGGAAAGCCCGCCTCGGGTGGAAAGCCCCCCCAGCAAGCCGTTAGATTGCCGTAAAACTGTTACGGCGGTGGATTTTTCGGTGTGCTTTGCAATGGAAATGGCGGTTAGCAGGCTTTCCAATTCATCCCCCAGCACCACAATGTGAACGTCGTGGTGGCAATGGTCGTGATGATGATGTGGTTCAGCGTGCATTTGGAAAGGGGCAATCTAATAAAAGGCAATGGTTAAGATTTAGACAGGTTGATTATATCATATTTTCTAACCCCTTGGATTTTTGGTGTGTTTTTTCTAAACTAGAAACAACTGTTTACAAACGTTCGTTTTAAAAAACCACGATAGGCTTTATTTCCCATGATGACAACCACCACCGCCTCTGTTTTAACCGCCACTGAAACCCAAACTACCCTTTCCCCTACCATGGATTTATGGGTAACAGAACGCTTCAACAACGCAGGCTTCACCTTCAAAGTAAACAGCGTCGTGCATTCTAGCCGATCTGAATTCCAAGCGTTAGATATTGTCGATACCGAAGCTTATGGTAGGCTAATGTTGCTAGATGGGTGCGTAATGACCACCGAAAAAGACGAATTTATCTACCATGAATTGATTACCCACGTTCCCCTCTTTGCTCTGCCTACCCCCGCAAAACGAGTGCTGGTTATTGGCGGTGGCGATGGTGGTACGGTTCGGGAAGTGCTAAAACACCCCAGCGTGGAAGAAGTGGTGCTGTGCGAAATTGATGGCGATGTCATTAAATATTCCCAGCAGTATTTCCCCACCATTGGCGGAGAAATTGGCAACCCTAAAGTAACGCTTGAAGTTCGGGATGGCGTGGCTTATATGGCGAACCTTGCCCCTGAAAGTTTTGATGTGATTATGGTAGATTCCACTGACCCAATTGGGCCAGGGGAAGGCTTGTTTACCCAGCGGTTTTATACCGATGCGATGAACGCCCTCAAGCCTGAAGGCATTTTGGTGGCTCAAACGGAAAGTTTAATAGCCTTACCCGAAGGTGTGAAGAAAATTTACGGCGTGTTGAAGGATGTATTTCCTTATGTAACGGGTTATTGTGCCACGGTGCCCACCTACCCCGGTGCGTTGTGGAGTTGGTCGTTTTGCACGAAGGGTAGTGGTGTAACGCCGTTTTCGCATTTTGAGGCTGCTCAAGTGGAAGCGATTGCGGGCGATTGCCAGTATTACAACGCAGGGGTGCATCATGCGGTGTTTGCGTTGCCTAATTTCGCCAAAAAACTCATTCAGCCTAAAGGGTAATAAAAAATACGGTTGATAACTAATGCCAATTAAAAAAAGCGTAAAATCAACTATTTTTTATACCGATTCCCAGCTTAAATAGCGTAAGCGTTCAAACCAACCAGTAGGAACGACCATCGCATTTGCTCTGCAGCTGTCGATGCGTTCCGTCCACCGCAGGGGCAAAAAGAACATCCCCCCGTCCATACCCGTAGTGGTATAGGGGGGTGGCGTTTAGGGCGGTTTTTCCGAGGGGCTTGCCCCTGAATTTGTGGGGGGTGTCATACCAATTCAAAGTTTGAATAGCGTATTTAATGTAGGGGCGTGATTTATCACGTCCGCCCCACAATCCCCAAACGGATGCGATAAATCGCACCCCTACACAGAAAAAATTTACGC
>JAPLIO010000215.1 GCA_026389055.1 Candidatus Melainabacteria bacterium
ATTGTTCGTATTAACCAAGGAACGATTGAGCCTCATGCCGTGCCTGCTGCCGAAAGTATTCAAAAAGCGGGTTTAGCCTTGGTTGGTAAGCAACTTGAAGAAATTTTAGCTAACGATGAAAAAGACGCCTTGTTATTGCCTTACCACAACTACTTGAAACAGTTTGTTGGCGGAGAAGTTGGCTTGGCAGAAGTAACAGCTGCCTTATTACGTCAAGTTCACCTACAACGCCAGTGGTCTGTAGATGAAGCGATGGATGGCACGTTTGAAGATCATCGTGATAACCATGGTGGTGGCGGCTACGAAGGTGGCGGTGCCAGACGCTCTTATGGCGGCGGCGGCGGTTACCGTGGTGGTGGCAACCGTGGCGGTGGGTCTTCCTACGGCGGTGGCGGTGGCGGCTATCGTGGTGGCAACCGTGAAGGCGGTTCTTCCTATGGTGGTGGTGGCGGCAACAGCCGTGCCCCTTATGGCGAACGAGCCCAGCACAATAGCGGTGGGTATCAGCAACGCACAGGTGGCGGAAGCCGTGATGGCGGTTCTTCCTACAGTGGTGGCAATAGCTACAGACCTAAAGCTAAGTAAACTGGATTGATTAAACAAACAGGGTTTCTACTAACTAGTAGAAACCCTGTTTAGTTTTTTTATTGGTACAACCAGCGAGAATCCACGTTCCAAATATAGTCATTTTTAAATAGTGTACCAAGTCCACCTCGAGAATTTCCTTCCCGAATAACTAAGGGTAGATGGGCGGTGTTTGTTCCCACGTTTAAAGGAATCCCTGAATTAGCCATGGCATCATAAGCCATGATATACATACAAGTATTCGGTTCACCTGTGGGCCCTGCATTAGGCCCAGCCATTATTTGGGATCCAGCAGTAGCTGTTCCTCCTGGCCCACTTTGAAATAGAAGCAATCCACCATTATTCAGTAAAATACCAGGTACTGCCCCGTTAGACCAGTGAAGGTTAGCTGTAGCCCCTGCACACCCTTCCGCTCTGGCACTAGTACGGCAAATTCTCTTCACGTTTCTAACGTGATCCATAACATAAGTAGTAACAGATTCTGTATTGTTTTCAACAATATCTCCATCTGCAAAGCCTTGCATTACTAAGCTTTCAATGACATTTAACCCTTCTTTTAATTGCATTCTCGTTTGATTCTGAACCGTATCTGTCATAATTTTAGGTACAGCGAACGCTGCAATTAAGCCAATAACTGTCAACGAAACCAATAGTTCTGTTAACGTAAACCCTAAAAACTGTTTTTTCATGGTCGCGTCCTTTTCAATTCAATAAACCTAGCATTATCCAAGGTATCGACTGTTTTACTCCCAAACTTTAGCATGAGTTTCGAGTATTCTTGTGGTATTTTAAAATAATCCCCTTTTGAATACTACCTATCAACGAGGCGTTGCAAGGTTTCATACCCAACAAACGTGAAAAAAGGGACTGTTTGCACCAGTCCCTCGTTACAGTTAGTTTAGAAAGGAGAATAAAGATGAACCAATATCTTAACGGTTCATCTTATTCTGATGATTGCCTTGGCAATCGTTGGTTACCTCATGCAAAAAGCATAGAGGGGAAAGAACAGCCTATTAGTATTGACCTACTAATAGGCTTTCTTTTCTATCAATCATTATGAACGATGATAAGATAATTTTCAAGTCTTTTATTAAAAAATTAACACTATTGAGCCAACGTCCTCAAACAAGCGAGCGTTTCGGCTTGCGTTAAAACGGCTTGCATGGGGAAGATGGGCTTTTCGTTTCCTTCTGCTTTCGGTTGAGTTGGGTCTAGGCTATTGCTATCAAACAAAAACCACCGTTCCAGCCAGCCTTGTTCATACGCCCAAGCCATCACCGCTTGATGGGTTTCTGGTAGCTCCTGCCAATTGCCTAAGTGGTCAATGGTTGCCAGCGGGCTAGCATTGGCGGGTTGCCAATCTTCGTAATAAGGCGGTAAATCCGCCCCCTGTTGCCACGCCCCTTGAAACGCCTTACTTTGCTTGGCTAACGGAATCGCCAATAGTAATAAATCAACCCTACTCATGGGTTGTTGCAACAAATCAATCACTTTGGTTTCGCTGGTGAGTGCGGGCAATAAATTCGCCTGCCGTAAGGCTTCATAGGCTTGAAAATAATCTTGAAGTTCGTTAGAAAGCGGGGCATCTTCTTCCGCCCCAGAAGCCTGTTGCGGATTGACCATGGGTTTATGCAAATTCATCAACACGGCAGACCATTGGCAAAACTGCCCAAACGTAACAGGTTCGGCAGATTCATAGGTTTGCAGTACGCTTTTTAACCCGTGCGATTGTTGCTTGTGTTGCACCCATTGGGCTAGGGTTAATTGCGTTGCGGAATCTACAAGGCTAGGCTTGTAATGCCGAACCGTACCTGCCGTAACCAGTTCGGTTTTGCCACGGCGAGGGTTGGTTTCAAACAAGCGATTTCTCATTTCGGGGTGGATGCGTCGGCTTTTTGTTGGTTTGAGGGCGTCATTCATTAGCTCGGTTAGGGCTTCGGTTAGGTAGGGTGCGGGGATGGGGCTTTCTTTGGTGCGGGTAGGTTTTTCAAAATGGGGCGTGTAAATCCACCCGAATTCAATTTGCAAACGACGTTTGTTGCTGGCGTTCCATTTACCTAAATCGGTGCGGAAGGCTTGGATGATGGGGTTGGTGTCTATCCAAGATTTTTGAGGTGGGGCTGATGCTTGTTTTTCACCGCATCCGCTTAATACCCCCATGGTGCAGGTTAGTAGCATGAGGCTGATGACCGATAGTTTAAGCCGTTGGGGTGTTTTTATCATGGTTATTCCCCTATCGTTTCTTCGGTTGGGGGTTGAAAGCCTTGGGCTAGGGCTTTTTCTTTCCATGCTTGGGCTTTTTGGACATCCGCTTCTACGCCTAACCCTTTTTCGTAGCAGGTAGCTAGATGATATTGTGCTTCGGCGTTTTCTTGTTCCGCCGCTTTGCTCAACCAATGAAAGGCTAACGGTAAATCTTGCTGGGTTTTATCTTCTTTAGACCCTTCTAAATAATTCGTGCCTAGCCAAAGTTGTGAATCTGCCCTGCCTAATTCGGCGGCTTGGGTTATGTATTCAATAGCTTTTTTGATATCCTTCTCTACACCATTCCCTACATAATAACTATATCCAAGATATATTTTAGCCTCCAAATCCCCTTGTTCAGCTGCTTCTATATATAGTTCTATCGCTTTAAGCATGTTTTTTTCAACCCAAATCCCTTGTTGATATAGGTATGCTAAACCACCTTTAGAAACTGAACAGCCCAATTCAATGGCTTGGTCAAATAACTCCATTGCTTTTTGGTAATCTTTTTTTAGCCATCTACCGTCATAATATAGTACACCTGATATGTAAACGGCATCTACATGACATTGGTCTCTAGCTTTTTCAAGCCAATAAAGCGTTTTGTTTTGATTCGCTTCGTTATTACTACTATTGCCATAATGAAAAGCTAAATTATAAGAAGCATAACCATCTTTCTCTTTTAGGGTACATCTAGTGTACCAATAAATCGCTTTATCTAAATCAACCTCAACTTCTGTGCCATGGTGGTAATAATGCCCTAACGCCAATTGTGCTTTTTCGTTACCCTGCTCCGCACTTTTAGTAAAAAGGGCTAATGCTTTTATCGAATCTTTTTCCATAAATAAACCTTCGTCATACGCCCGACCCACCTTAAATTGAGCCTCGGCATCGCCCGCTTCGGCTTGGTGTAAAAGGGCTTCAAATTCTTCAGGGGTGAACATTCGGGCATAATCCTGTCGTTTCTATCAATCAACACTACCCATACCATCGGATTTTCAACACCCTAATGCCAAAAATGTTACGAAAGATTGACAAAATCCGCCAGCACGCCATTCATCTTCGGAAACCACTCAGGGGTTATCGCCAAAAACCCTGTAGAGGGTAGATGATGCAACTGCCCCTTCCCCACCGCTTTTTCAATAACAGGAACAACCTTCCCCCACAGAACAGGATCGGTTTTTTCTTCAATCGCCTCTATATCGATGCCTTCTGTCAATCGTAACCCAAAGATAAAGCTATTTTCCAACTGCTCCAACGCAGAAACCACCGTTTCCGCCTGCATTTCCAGCGGATTAGCAATATACCCATCTAAGTTCGTGCTATTTTCATACCGAACGCCCGAAACAAACCCTGTCGCCCCTGCCCCAAATCCCCAAAACGGTTTGCCCTGCCAGTACGCCAAATTGTGCGTGCTTTTCAATCCGTTTCTAGCAAAATTGCTCACTTCATACTGGTGAAACCCCGCTTGGGTTAGGCGGTCAATCGCCAGCTGATACATCGCCAAACAAGCCTCATCCGTGGGTAACGGATAGTGGGCTTTTGCCTTATGTACCAAGGTTTCCAGCGGAGTCCCCGCTTCCAGTTGCAACCCATAAAGTGAAATATGTTCAATGGGCAAGGCAATCGCTTGTGCCAAAGTAGCCTCCCAAGAATCCAGCGTTTGCAGGGGAATACCATACATTAAATCAATGGAAATATTGATAAAACCCGCCTTTTTCGCTTGATAAACGGTCGAAATGGCTTCCTCTGCCGAATGTTGACGGCTTAATTTTTTTAATTCCAGCGGATTAAAACTTTGAATGCCAATACTGACCCTATTAAACCCCACGGCTTTATAATCCGCCATGGTGCTGGCTAATCGGTTCGGGTTGATTTCCAGCGTTCGTTCGGCATTGGGTGAAAAGGGCTGATACTGTTCGATTGTTTCAAACACCTGCTGATAAACCGAAGCCTCCAGCAGTGAAGGCGTGCCTCCCCCAATATAAATCGATTTTAACGGCGGTAATTCAACATTGTTACTATCATCCTGTTGATACCGAAGGGCTATTTCTTTATTTAACGCCTCAACATAGGCTGCTTGTCTGCCGTATTTGGCTAGTTCCACATAAAAATCGCAATAAACGCATTTAGAAGCACAAAATGGGATGTGAATGTAAGCATTAGCAATCATTAAATAAGGGTACTCTTAAAATAAACAGTAGGGATTCGATGAATCGAACCCCTACTAAATCAAAAATTTGAAAGTTTCATACTTTAGAACGGAATATCATCTTCCGTTAGAAAATCATCACTGGAAAGATCGGATTGAAATTGGAAACCATTACCACTAGCAACGGGTGTTACAGGTGATGCAGCTTGGGAAGGTCTTGCAGGGGCTGAACTAGCACCACCAGCACCTGAAGCAACAGGGCGTAAGGGTTCTGGCAAACTGGGCAACAAAAACAGGTTAGAAGCATCCACTTCAAACACTTTTTTCTTGGTACCATCTTGCTGTTGAATGGTGTTAAGTTGTAATCTGCCTTCCACCAAAACCACTTGCCCAACAGGTAAGGGTTCAGCAACATCTGCTAAATTACGCCAGCAAACTACTTTCAATGTACTGGCTGGTGCATCTGATTTAGGAGCTGTTTGCCCCATTTTCAATGCAGGTGGCAACTGAAGGGTAAGAACCGTTACCGCCACATTGTTGGGAGTAAAGCGTTTTTCAGGAGCAGCTGAGAGCGTGCCAGCAATAGAAATTTTTGCAAAAGACATGGGGTTAATTCCTTAAAAGCAAAGCGTGCCAATTTAATTCAGCACTAAACAGCCACTTCTTCAGAAGCATCCTGCTGAGGACGACCGAAACCGCCTGGACGACGATTACCCGCATTGGCACCAGCACCACCAATGTTGTTGCCGCCACCGCCAAAGCTACCACCACCACCAAAGCCACCGCCTTGACGACGATTACCACCACCACCACGGGTGTTAATTTCTCTGGGTTCACGCCCAGTAATAGGGGAAACCACGAAAGGTTTGGTTGCATCCAATTCTTCATTGCGGAAGTTGGTGTAACGCAACACATCTTCATTTAATTTTAAAGCGTGGGTTAGTACAGCCGCTGCTTCAGGCGGTGCTTCATAACCAATGACTGCAACTAAGGCTTCACGCACTTTTTTAATGGCATAGCTTAGTTTTTTACGACCCATTTTATCGGTACGCAACACTTTGCCTTTTTGATTTTTAATAAGGGTTTCAATCGCACCCACGGCGTTATCTAGGTTATCGCCTTCAAAAACAGGTTTGAATACTAAGAGTAATTCATATTTATTCATCATTTAAAGTTCCTTTTGATTGCTTACATACTAAAAAACTAACGTTTAACACGCTAAAAACCTTGTATAATAAAGATAATAGAAACAGAATAAAAACTCAAGCCTTGATATATTTTTATTTAACCGCCCACAAACAGGAGCTATACCCGTGATGCCTACCCTTTCATTCCGATTATTTTTAGCGTTTGCCAGTGTTGCTATACTGGTTCATTCCCCGTGTTTTGCCAATGATAATACCCAAGCCCCCGTGACAACCAACAGTCGGCGGTTGGAATCACCTGCCCCTGTTGAATTACAGCCACCTTCTCATCAAGCCAAAACGTTTGTGCCTTCTTCCCAAGTCAATTATGATGAAACCGTTATCATTAAAGCTCCTCCCCCTGAAGAAGCAGAACGGCAAGCCATTCCTGTTAAGCGGTTTGGTTGGTTACGGTTAGAATCAAAGCCCCTCAACCCCGCCCAACAAAATAGATAATTCGGGTAAAATTGCCGTGTTTACAGTATGGTGGTAACTTGAGAGTCTATTAAAAAAATCGTTGGTTCGTAATAATGATGATGATGTTCCCCCCATTTTCCAATAAAAAACGACCCGTTGCCATTAAAGAACTGGAAGCATTGGCAAAGAATAAACTTTCAAACCCTGCTCGGTTTTCAGATGCTACGCAACTGGCAGAACAACTAACGGTGCGGATTAAAGATTTATTGGGCAGGCATCAATACCGTTATAGCCTGCGTCAGTTTCTAGCTAAAATTCACTTTGCAGACCTTTCAGAAGTGCTGGCAACCACCTTAACCACCGAAGAAGTGTTGCATTGTATTGAAGCGATGGCACCCAAACAATCTGCCGAAGTATTGGTTAGTTTGCCTCGGGAATTGCAACGGTGGGTGTTGGTTACGTTAGCACCACAAAAAAGTAGTCGTATTATCCGCCTAATGCCTTCAGATGATGCGGTAGATGTGTTGCAAGAACTTTCCAGCGAAGAATGCAGGGCTATTTTGGGCGAAATGCCTGTAGATGCTGATACCCACACCATTCATCAATTACTGATTGAAGCCCCTGATACAGCAGCGGGTATTATGTCTACCAATTTCTTAGGGCTACCTGTTGATACCACCGTGGGCGATGCGATGAACCGCATTCGGCAAGCCAAAGAAAATGATTTTATCTACTACGTTTACTTGGTGGATAGTGAAAGCAAGTTAGTGGGCGTTTTAAGCTTAAAAACGCTGGTTATTTGCATGGAACCTGAAACTCCCTTACAGGAGCTTGCCATTTTTGATGTAAAGCAGGTGCTGGAAAGTTACGATCAAGAATTGGTAGCCTCCGTTTTTCGGAAATACTACAATTTGCTGGCGTTGCCTGTGGTGGATTTAAACGAAAAGCTGGTAGGGTTAATTACCTTAGATGATGTGTTGGATGTTATCGATGAAGAATCTCAAGAAGATTTATATCGGTCTTCGGGTATTACCTTGGAAGATATGGATGAACGGCACTTGCAGTCGGGGAATCCGCTATTGGCGGTGAAGGCTCGGTTGCCTTGGTTAGCTATTACGCTGGTTGGGCAATTGGTGGTTTCTTCTATTATGTCAATGAATCAAGAAACCATTCGGGAAGAGACGATTGCGTTTACCTTTTTGCCTTTGTTGTGCGGTTTGGCGGGTAATATGGGTACTCAAAGTGATACGATTACGGTTCGGGCGATTGCCTTGGGCTTGGTTTCTGAAGGGAATGTAAAGGCTAAAATTTTCAAAGAATTGTTTGTTGCGTTGATTATTGGGACGTTGTTTGGAGTGGTGTTGGGTACGGAATCGTTTTGGCGGTTTCATCAGTGGAAGCTGAGTGTGTTGCTGGCGGTTTATTGTTTGGTGGCGGTTTGTAGTTCTGCGGTGTTGGGGTTGTTAATTCCTTATTTTATTAAACAGAAGCTGAAGTGGGACCCTGCAGGCGTGGGTGGCCCCTTTATTACTACCACCATGGATTTAAGTATTTATACCAGTTATTTGTTGTTATTAAGCTTCTTAGGTAAACATTTACATTAAATATCAGTTCCAAGGGGGGAGTCTCGTATCAACCAATAGGAACGACCATCGCGTTTGCCCTGCAGTCGCCGATGCGTTCCGTCCACCGAAGGGGCAAAAAGAACATCCCGCCGTCAATGCCCTTCTGGTGGCATAGGCGGGTGGCGTTTAGGGTGGTTTTTCCGTA
>JAPLIO010000030.1 GCA_026389055.1 Candidatus Melainabacteria bacterium
AGGGTTGTTGGGCAGAGGGGCTGTTACGATTTATCAAGCCAATGCTAGTAGCGAAGGGTATTCTCATTCGCAAGTGCAGGGCTTGTTTAAACAGGCATTAGTAGCCCAAAAAGCGGGGCAAACCAAGAGAGCCATCGATTTATTTCTAAAAGTGGAACCCTATTACCCAGGGTTGGAATCGGTAATTTCTTTGCATTTGGCGGATTTATACAGCCAAGTGCCTCGGGAAGATTTAACCCAAATCCGCCTAAAAAAGGTGATTGATAAGGGCATGGAAGGCAACGCCTTGGCACCCGTTGCTTTGTATGAATTGGGGCTATCTCAAGTTCGGGCAAAACAGTGGGAAAAAGCCCTTGAAACCTTGTTGCAATTACAAAAAACCTTTCCAAAATCAAATTATGCCGTCGGAGCGAACTATTTTTTAGGGCAAATTTATCAGCAACTTTCGTTGACTTCGCAAGGTAGTAGTTTGGGTAAAGAAACGCAACAGGCTTGGATCTCTTATCTACAGCAATCGCCTAATGGTACTTATAGCTTGGAAATTGCCAAGCAATTAACCAAAGTAAATGATGTGCTAAATTTTGAACAACGAGCCTTGATTGCCGAAGTTTTCGCTAAAGCCAATGATTGGTCAATGGTTGATGCCATCTTGAAAAAGGGGTTTCGGGCTAGTTCTGCTGGGCTAACCTACTTGGAACTGTTGTTGCGTCAAGGCAAAATGGATTCCTTTAAAGTGAATTTAGCCAGTTGGCTGAATGCTGAAGCGTTTTCAGCCAAGGCGTTACAACCTGTGTTAGCACAGTATGTGGCGAAAATTGGCAAAGAAAAAGCGATACCCCAATTAGTTACTTTAAGCCATAAAAGCAGGCAAAATCAGCTTGGGTTGTTGTGGTTTCTTAGCCAAGCAGATGAAAAGCAATCGTTGGCTGCTTATGAACAAATTGCAAAACAGTTTCCAAAGGAACGCTATACCCCCTTTGCCAGTTCCGAAGTGATTCGGCACCAATTTAAAACCAAGAATTTCGCCAGGGTTGTTGCCCAAGCCAACGATTTCTTAGCCCAATATCCCGCCAGTTTAGAAGCCCCTGCTGTTTCCTTCTGGAAAGGCGTTTCGCATCAATTACTAGGGCAAACGTTAGACGCTACCGATACCTTTGAATCCATTCAAACCCGTTACCCTTATACCTATTATGCTTTCAGAGCCAACGCTTATCTGAATAACATAAAAGAAGCCAGTGGGTTTGGCTTAGGCTCTATGGCGGGTGGGTTGCCCTTGCTGGAAAGTAACCCTGCAGCACCGCAAGCGTGGCTGGATGAGTACTTGGCAAAATCTACTCGGGTACCCAAGCAACTTTCTTCGCAAGTGCGGGAACTTAATGAAATTCAAGCCTTTGATGATGTGGATTTGTTGATTAACCAAACCTTACCTGAAAATTCCGTGGAACAAGTAGTGCTTTCTGCGTGGTCAAAAGTAGAACAAGACCAGTATGATGCTAGCTTACGGTTGATTCGGGATTATTTGGGTAGTTTAGATGTGCCTCACACGGTGGATTCTCGGTACCATGCACCGCAAGCGTTGTATCAATTGCTTTATCCGCTGCATTACCCTGCCATTGTGCAGGGGCAAGCAGAACAGCAGAAAATTAGCCCTTATTTGGCAATGGCGTTAATGCGTCAGGAAAGTTCGTTTAACCCAATGGTG
>JAPLIO010000213.1 GCA_026389055.1 Candidatus Melainabacteria bacterium
GTACTATGTCCCCTCTCCCTCTGGGAGAGGGCTAGGGTGAGGGTTCTCTGAGCAACCTGCATCCGTGTCATTGCGAGCGTAGCGTGGCAATCTCTTAGCCACTAGGGAAATTTCTCGACAAGCTCGAAATGACAAAATATGCTATTCAATCTTTTAATGGGTATGAAGATAAGGGTGGGGACGATTGGTTTGATGGCGAAACTGGGGACGGTGAGCATTATGATAGTAGTGGCGGAGATTAACAATAATAAGGTAATGGCTTTCTGTTTTTAAAAAAGCAGATAATATCATTCAATTAGAGGGCTTCTATCGGCGTGAAAATCAGTACAATAAAACCTGTAGTATTTCATTGGAAACACCTTAGAGAGTGAGACCCCCATTTTGATGGCTGGTGCAGCTTCCATTGCCCTAGGTTCTATAGACCCCGCCCTTCAGCTTATTCTGCTGATGGGTTCAATGACGTTGCTACCCTTCATGCTGGCTGGTATGACCAGCTTCATGCGATACGCCATTGTGTTTTCAATCCTCAAGCAAGCCATGGGAACCCAACAAGTACCCCCTGCTGTTATATTGGTCGGGCTAGCCTTAGTACTAACCTTATATACCATGGGGCCCGTCTTCGGGGAAATTTACACCGTGGTAGACCCTATGCTGAAAAACCCCAAAGCCAATATTCTGGAAATTTTGGATGAAGGCAGTGTGCCACTCAAAAACTTCATGCTTCGGCAAACTCGCCAAGAAGATGTAAAAATCTTTCTTGAAATGAGCCGAGAAAAACCACCCACTTCCCCCAAAGAATTAGAAATTTGGGAAGTAGCCCCTGCGTATATGCTAAGCGAATTACGCACCTCGTTTGAAATTGGGTTTGTTATTTTTGTACCCTTTGTTATTGTGGATTTAGTGGTTTCTAACATCCTCATGGCGTTAGGTATGATGATGCTTTCCCCCACCATTATTTCCCTCCCCTTTAAAATTCTCATCTTCGTAGCCGTCGATGGATGGGGCTTACTGGTAAGAGGGTTAGTGCGTAGTTTCAATTAACGGAAGCATTTCCGTAGCTTCATAATCTTTAAAAGGAAAACACCCACACACCATGGATTACTTGTTGGAACACGTTAGAAAAGGCATTATGTTAAGCCTAATGATTAGTATGCCCTTGGTTTTAGCAGCGGCAGCTATTGGGCTATTGGTGGGTATTTTGCAGGCGGTTACCCAAGTGCAAGAACAAACCATTAGTGCCGTTCCTAAGCTGATTATCGTGTTTGTATTGCTAATAGCGGGCGGTAGCTTGATGATGCAAATGCTGGGCGGGTATATTCGGGAATCTATGCAGTTGGCGTTTCAAACCATTCCCCATGCAGGTAATAGGGTATTACCTCCCGCACCCAATCGGTTTTCACGGCAACAAGTGCCGCCTGGGCAGTTTCGGTTTCACTGGCAACCGCCTTCACACTTACGGTTTTAACGAGGGTGATGATGATGGCTTCAGTGGATACCTTTCAGCGGTTATTAGAAAGCTTCGGGTTGCTACACCAGCAATTGGGCGGTTTTTTAGATGTTTGGTTGTTGACTTTTAGCCGAACGCTGCCCTTTGTAATGCAAGCCGCCTTGTTTAGCCGAAAAGATATGCCCAGCCCTTTAAAAGTTTCTGTTGCCATGGCAATGACAACGGCACTGATTAACTTGCCTTCGGTTTCTACCCAAGCCAGCCTGTTAAAAGAAGCCACGTTGCCACAATTTTTATTGTTTGTGGGGCTGAATGCTCTGTTAGGGTCTATTATTGGGTTTACCACAAAATGGCTGATTGAAATTATCACCTCTTCAGGGGCATTGACGAATAACCAAATTGGGCTTTCTGCTGCAAACATTATGGACCCTACTACCCAACAACAAAATGCCCTGATGGGGCCTTTTTTGGGCTTTATTGCCACGCTTATTTATCTTTCCATTGGTGGGTTGGAATGGTTGGTAGGTGGGTTGGCTAAAACTTTTGAATTGATTCCGCTTTCTGGGGTGGCTAGCAATTGGTTTTTGCACCTTAGTTTGCCCGAAATTGTGCATTATTCTAAGCAGATTTTAGATACAGGCTTGATTTTGGCCGCTCCGTTTTTTGTTATTACTATTGTGCTGGATATTATGTTGGGCATTGTGAATAAAACGGCTCAGCAAATTCCTGTTTTCCAGTTGGGGTCTAGTATTAAGCCGTTGTTGGGGCTGATGATTTTTTACTTGATGTTGCCTAGTTTATTGCCTGTTATTCGGCAGATTTTACTTCGTACTAGTGTCCATTGGCATTAGTCAATCTATAAATCCTTTTAACAAATTACCGCTTTTCTGTTAAAATAATTAGACGATAGTTTAGTGATAGATTAAAGGAACGGGCTACCATGATGATGATGATGGGTCGGTGGATGGCGATAAAAAACAAAAAAGCAAGTAGCGATGCGAAAAAAGGGGTAGCACTTGCCAAATATTCTATGGAAATTATTAAAGCCACCAAACTGGGTGGTTTGGATATTTCTGCCAATTTTCGGTTACGTACCGCTATTGAAAAAGCCAAGCTCGGTGGACTTTCTAAAGATAGTATTGAAAACGCTCTGCTTAAAGGCAGTGGTCAGCTAAAAAGCGATAACGTAGAAGAAGTAACCTACGAAGGCTACGGCCCAGGTGGTGTAGCTATCTTCATTGAAACAACCACGGAAAATAGAAATAGAACCGCTGGGGATATTCGGAGCTACTTCAATAAATTTGAAGGCAATTTCGGGCAAGATGGGTGTGTGGCGTATTTGTTTGCTCAAAAAGGGCAGATAATCGCTTCTTACCCTGCTTCGCTTTCGTTTGATGACGTGTTTGAATTAGCCGTAGAAGCTGGGGCTGAAGATATTCAGCCCGATGAAACATTCCCCGAAAGTAAAGTGGTTATTTATACGGCTTATGAGGAGTTAAACGCCGTTTGCCAAGCCATTACAACCAGTAGCACGGTGTTAAAAATTGAAGAAGCCGAAATTACCCGCATTCCCGCTACGCAAGCAGAAGTAACCACAGTTGAAGTGGGTAAACCGCTCTACAAATTATTAGCTCAGCTTGAAAACCATGACGATGTGCAACAAGTTTATTGCAATGCCACGGTAGATGATGAACTAACCGCCACGTTGGAAGCGATGTTGTAATTTGATGCCAACGACTATTGCCTATTCATCTCCCTTATTAGCCCTGTTGGCTACTGAAAATGCAACGCAACGATATGCCTGTTTGTTGGATGGGCAAGGGGCTTCGAGTAGTACGCTGAATGAATGGAGCTTTTTGGGACTGGATATTCATGCCCGTTTAGATGTCGTGAATAATCAGTATTATAAAAATGGGCAGTGGGTGGGGTCGCATCAAACAGCAGAAGCCCTATTCCAGTGGATTCATCATGAAACCGATGAATTAGTGGGAGAACATGCTTTACACTGTTTGCAAAACGTGTTTGATAGTTCAGTACCTACGATTGCCGATGTTCCTTTCCAACAAGGCTGGTTGAGTTGTTGGGGTTACGAAGCCAGCCAATTATTGGAGCCTAACCTCGCCCAGGAACCTTTGACCTCGAAACCAGTGAATCCCTTTGAGGGCATGCGGTTATGCTGGTTTGATAGTATTTTAGCGTGGCATAAACCAACCAATACCTTTTATGCGTTTGGTGTGAACCCTGAACGATTAACGTGGTATCTGTCTCAATTGCATAGATGGGAACCCTTGGTGGGCAATGATATTAGCAAAGAAATATCCCCTTTTTCGCAAGCGTGGCTAGCCAGCTATCAATCTAGTTTTACGGCAGAAGCCTTTGAAAAAGCAGTTCATACCATTCAACAGCATATTCAACAGGGCGATTTGTATCAAGCTAATTTATCCGTGCAATGGCAAAAAAAATTAGATGAACTAAACCCTTTAGCATTATTTGAACTGCTCTGCAAGCGAAATCCCTCCCCTTTTTCAGGGTTGTTTAAAACTCCGCAAGGGTGGGTGCTCAGTAATTCCCCTGAACGCTTAGTGCGATGTGATAGCCATGGCAAGCTAGAAACCCGACCGATTGCTGGTACCAGAGGCAGAGGAGCAACATCTGAAGCAGATGAAGCCATTGTAGCCACCTTGCTTGCTAACGAAAAAGAACGAGCCGAACACCTAATGCTGGTGGATTTAGAACGCAACGATTTAGGCAAAGTGTGCGAAGTGGGTAGCGTGCATGTGGATGAACTATTCGCCATTGAACGCTATTCCCATGTAACGCATTTGGTTTCCAATATTACGGGGCAAAAGCGGGAATCTGCCGATTGGTTAGGGGTGCTCCAAGCCGTTTTCCCTGGGGGTACCATTACAGGATGCCCCAAATTGCGATGTATACAAACCCTTGCAACCATAGAGCCCGTTACCCGAGGGGCTTATACAGGCAGCATGGGCTTTGTGGATGTGTTGCACGGCACGTTTGACTTCAATATTTTAATTAGAACGCTAACCCTGTTGCCCACCAACCCCATAGGGCATAGTAATGTAGCTGGTAATGGTAGCTACAACGTAGTATTTCAAGCAGGGGCGGGTATTGTGTATGATTCCGTGGCGGAGCATGAATATAAGGAATCGTTGCGGAAAGCTTCGGCTATTTTTGAGGTGTTGGAATACTTTACGCACCAGAAATAAAAATTGCCGAAGAAGGGAGTTGAACCCTCACGAGCTTTCGCCCACATGTACCTGAAACATGCGTGTATACCATTTCACCACTTCGGCAAGGTGCTTATTTATTATCGCTAAAACACCCATTAAATCAAGCGATAGATTAGTTGAGCATTCATACCGATTGATAGTTTAAATAGCGTATTTTGTCATCCTGAGTGAAGCGAAGGATCTCCCGAGACGACAAACACAGGAAATGTTTCGTATTCGCTCAACATGACGTTATGTAAACGATGAATGGGTAAAACCTAGTTCGTCATGGTCATAATTTGATTTTCCAAAATCATCTGTTGCGTCTGTTCATCTCGCCGACGGCTTTCATTACGTGCCAACCGCTGGCTAAACGAATCGCCCGTTTCTGCCTTCAACGCCTTATTTCCTTGCCCTAAAGTCGCTGTAGGCCCCGTTAAATCCATCATTTCAAACACATTTTTATTCACCCAAGCTTGGTTTCTCGCTGCTTCATTACCTGAAAGCCAACCAAATAATGTGCCGAATAAAGCCCCAGCCCCTGCACCTAATGCAATAAAGCCTAAACCTTTTAAAAAATCAATGCTGTGTTTTTGTATAAGTGCTAACATAGCCACAGAAATACCGCCTAAAACGGCACCTGCACCCGTACCAATAATGGCTCCCCATTTGATGGCTTCTTTCTTAATCACTTCAGGGCCTGCCAAAAAAGCCACCAGCGGTGCCCGATAATCCAAATCTTCCGCACATAAAATGCTTTGGGGTTGCTTACGAGTAAGGGCTTGCTGTATCAACACATCGCCCGGTATATCATCACTGCCTTGCCTTGGCTGAATATTGGGTAGTAAAGGCGATTGATTTTCTTCTATTACTGTTTCAGAAGCCGTTGCTTTCCCTGCGGGAATGGCTGAATACCCTGTGTTTACCGCTGAATGAGAACTATTAAGGTTAATCGTCATAACGCACACCGTTTTCGCTTTCTACAAGAAAATAAGTTAATAACACACTGTTTATAAGTAGATAAAAACCAAACGGCATCTGTTTTGTGCTAGGTATTTAGCGTTTTATTAGATTTTGTTGCCAATGATAGGCTTGCATCTTTGCCATGAAAGCACTTATAGTGGAGGTAATAGATAGTCTTCAGAAAGCCAAACGCACCTTATGTATACCCTGCTTTTTTTAACAGATTACGGTTGGCAAGATGCCTATGTTGGCAACCTAAAAACTGTCGCCTTAAGCACCCTAACCCCCCAAGCCCGAAGCAAAACCACGCTAGTGGATTTATCGCACGCCGTGCCTGCCTTTCAGGTGCAGATTGGGGCATGGCAACTATTAACAAGCCTGCCTTACTGCCCGCCAGATGCCGTTTTTGTTTGCGTAGTAGACCCTAACGTCGGCGATGTGGAACAAGGGGTTTTATTCGCTTACCGTGCCAGTTATAACCAGTGGTTTATAGCCCCAGATAATGGCTTGTTAGCCCCACTGTTACAAGCGGATGCCACCATCCAAACGTGGCGATTTTCTCAGCAAACAGTCAAACCGTTTGGGTGGCACTACCCCAATGAAACGGTCGAAAAATTGGCAGGCAGTACCTTTGCGGGTAGGGATTTATATGCCCCCTTGGGTGCCGTGCTAATTAACAAACAGGTGCAGGGGATGGATTTATTGGCGTGGGTTAGTCAATTAGCGAAGGAATCGCACGCTGAAACCCAAACGTGGCAGGCTTGTTCAGGTTGGGAAGCCCCAAAGCGGTTGACGGAGACTTGCTTTGAAGGCACTGTTTTAACCAGCGATGGGTTTGGTAACGTGATTTTAACCATCCCGCATTTTTGGTTGGATTTTGAACTTACGCAGGTTGATTTATCGGTTGATACGCAACAGCCCCTTGAATTGCCCGTGGTTTCTAGTTATGGGGCGTTGCCGATAGATGCGTTGGGGGTTGTTCGGGGGAGCCATGGGTATTTAGAAGTGGCTTGCAATCAAGGGTCTGCTGAAAAACGGCTAGGGCTTCAAGCTGGTATGCGGATTCGTGTTACCGCCACCAGCGTTTAGATTTTTCGTAGAATTGCGGGGTTTCATCCCGCCAATCTTGATGCACGGGTGGTTCTAGGCTGTAGGGCATCAGCGTTTTAGCTGCTGCTGGATTGAGTGTGGTTGCCAAATGCCGAATAAACTTTCGGCTTATTGGATGATAATCGACCCCCAACACTTCGTGGGCGGGGTAATTTGCCCCTATGCCTTGCTGGTTGACCATGTAAACCGTGCCGTCTTGGTTGTCGGTCATGGTGCATTTTTTGCAAATACGATTATAGGTTAGGTAAATATCTTGCCAGCCTTCGGTTTGGGGCTTGGGCGGTTCTGCCCAAACCAGTTGCCCCGAAAGCAGGAAACCGCTGAGGATTAAAGAAAAAAGTGCTTGATTTATTCGCATGGGGGTACTTTCTGTTAGTAACAGTATATCAATTTTTTACAACAAATTTTAAAAAACTACTTGCGTCTTAACTTTGATGATGTATATTGTTTAAAATGCTTTTTTCTCTCGATTATTTGAATACTCTCTAACAAGCATCCATAAAATAAATTTTTAACAGTTAGTGACTTAATGCCCTACTGTTAAGGTTTATTGTTATATTTTACAGAAGAAACAATTTAAACGTTTTTATCAAGGAATCTCTCATACATGCAACTTACTTCATCAAAAACGAGTCAGTCAGTCAGTCAGTCAGTCAGTCAGTCAGTCAGTCAGTCAGCAAATCAGAACATTATTACCAAAACTACAATCATGCAAAAGTACTCTTGGTAGGTTTAAATTAGAACAAGAGTTTCTTAAAGAACAATGTACAGATGAGGCTTTAAGCAGAATAATTCAAGACAAAATCTTAGAAGTAGCGAATTCTGGTGAGAGTAACGCATATCATAATGGATTAGGTTTTATAACATACCGTCTTGGTAGTTGTAAGGATGAAATAACTAATTATTTTGCCAATTTACGTTTACATATTTATGCGGAAGGTTTGAAAAAACCTGAATTTTTAATGCTTCCACATGACCACGGTTGGGAATACGTGTCATTCACTAAATTTGGAAGTATTATTCATTCAATATGGAGCCTTACTAAACAGAAAACGGAAGACACCTATAAAAAATATGTCTTAGTTTATACAAATAAAAATCAAACCGAAAAAGCAGGGATGTTAAATTTTCTCTCAACTGTTTATCTAAAACTTCTTCGTGCAAGAGAAGTATCTCAAGGGCAATCCATTTCTATGACAAAAGGTGCACTACATTCCGTTAAAGCAAAAGATGGGACTGTTACAGTATTACTAAATTATGGGCATCCAGATAACTTGTCTCACTTTTTGTATCCTCCAAAGATTACACCCTCTAGGGATCCCTCAAATGAGACATCATTTTCTTTTCAAAAACTTCCCCAAGTTGAAGCCATTTCTGGTATGTTGTCATTTATAATTGATCGATTAGGACAAGAGCCGCCTTCATGCCCTATAAACCCTTTGAACGAAATAGAGTGTGCGGAAAATCTGTGACCAATTCACAAGTCAGTTGACCAGCCTGTCTCGACCAATGGTAATTTAAGGTTTTCTCGTACAAAAACCCTTTGTTTAAATGAAGAATCCTAAAAACAAGCACTATTAACTATAAATTAGTATCATTCATTACTAATGGTGATGATGATGCCCACATCTGCCACCAGCGTGGGGTTTGGCTTCTGATGATAAGACCAATTGCAGAAACTGCCAAGTGCTGTAAGTAACCAACCCCGCTACGCCCAAGCTTAAAATAGGGTCTAACCAATAAACGTGCCAAACCATTACGGCTACGGCACTAGCAATGGCGGTAACGCTCCCCAATAAATCAAATAAAACGTGTAAGTAAGCCCCCTTCACGTTGATATTTTCCTGTTGCCCGCCGTGTAAAATAAACACGGCTATTAGGTTTACTATAAACCCACCGCCTGCTATTTGCAACAAGGGTAGGGCTTCAATCATCTTGGGCGAAGCCAATTGCTCAAACCCGCTCCACCAAAGAAACCCACTGAGCCCCACTAGCCCCACGCCGTTGAGTATCGCTGCTATTTTCTCTACTTTTAACGCTTTTTCGGTGGCTTGAAGGGTTTGGGCTACTAGGCTAATAACCCCGCCCGCTAGGGCTAGCAGTAAGCCCGAAGCATCTACCACCATATGCCCCGCATCGGCTAGTAGAGCCACTGAATGGGTTTTTCCGCTACCCCACCATTCCACGCTGGCGTAGCCAAGGGTTAGCACCAACACCCCAAACAATTGCCATAAATGCCCCTTGGCAATCGGCTTGTTTTCGACTGCGTCTGGCTGGTGTTCGTTATGTTCATCGTGGTGATGATGATGCTCTTGAGGGTCAATAGCGGTCATATTGTTAGCCTTTTAAAAAGGGTTTAAAACGTTTATTAAAAGCAGTTAAAAATGAATTTTGTAGGGGTGCGATTTATCGCATCCGTTTGGGGATTGTGGGGCGGACGTGATAAATCACGCCCCTACA
>JAPLIO010000180.1 GCA_026389055.1 Candidatus Melainabacteria bacterium
AAGGCTAATGCTTTGGCTTTAACGGGGTCTCCCAAATAATAATGTACCAAGGCTAATACTTCTAACACAAGCCACGGTTGCGTCGTATGTTCTAGTGCGTTGGCTAACAGTAATTTTATCTGCGTAAAATTTTTACACGGTGTATTGCAATATTCAGAAGATAATGTTACAATTCCTAGCTTTAGTGTGGTTTCTATTAAACTCAGTGCTTTTTTTAGCATGTCTTCCCAATGGTTTGTACTGGATACCGTGTTTATCCTATCAAACTTAGGGAATAAAGAATCACCACCGTCTGTTTGCAAAGAGACTGTTTCTTGCATTGATACTTCCCCCTGTCATTAACACAACCCCTTTGATAGAAAAAGGCGTTGTTTTAACCCTCTACTACAAAAGGCTTCGAGCCAAAACAAGGAGAACTTCAGTTTCTTAACAGCCTTGTTACATGATTTTATCAATCTGGCCAAGAAATTTGCCGAGCAATTAAAACAACAACGAGATCTTCTTTAGAAGCCTCTTTTTATCCTGCTGAACGAATGTGAAGAATCCCCGAAGATAAACATCGGAGATGTTTCGTATTCACTCAACAGGACGTTATTCAATCGTTGAATTGGTATAAGCCTCTCTTTGATTGTTATCCCGCTAATCATGTCAATACAGAATAAAAGGACAAGGACAAATAAACATGATTATGAGGACAATAATCTATTTTTGCAACTGCTATTAAAGGCTAAAAGGCTTTACTGGCGGTGCTTTTCGTCTATTTTAGGATGTGCTTAACCCCTTGCTTTGAAAACTGTCCCTTTATTCTGCATAGACATGATTATTGGGACAAATGATAAGGCAGGCTTCTATTTTCATCCATTAAAAGGCTACAAAATTAAAGAATAAAGACTTTTATACGCATCAGGATGAGCATCATCGAGACTCATTTCCCCCGTCTGTACGGGTTGCCCCCACCAATAAGTGCCTGTTTCTTCTTTACCTTCAAGGCTATAGGGTTGCATAGGGGGTTGAATAAACGCCAGTTTAAGCGGGCTTTCAGGCTCGTTCGGGTCAATCTCCATCACGCTAAAGCCCGTTGTAATTTGCTGGCAAGGTACTTGCATCCTATCTAAGCCAATGGCAGGGTCTGTATATTTCGCTTCGGCGGACTGCCTATCCCAACACCAGTCTTCCTTTTTACCAAGGGGTTCACAATGAGCCGTATTACCCGTTGCCCACTGCGTTAAAGGACTCGTTAAATCAAATACGGCTCCCTCATCGGTAGCTAATTGGGTTGATTGATTGACGGTAAACTTATGCACATGCCCATTCCACCACATATCAATAGGCGTTGGTTTTTCTTCAATGTTTTCTTCTTGTAGTGCCTTATATACCTTGCCAATGGTGTATCTAAATTCTTTGGCGAAGGGTTTATCAATCGTGTAGTTTTGTTGGAAAATGGGATAATGCCCCACAACCAAGCGTTTGGCTTTGGGGTTCGTCTCCATACTATCTTTTAAGGCGGTTAGTAGCCACGCATTTTGTTCTTTAATTGCCGTTTCAGCGTCTGCCACGCTACTGGCTTGTTTATCCTGCAACTTCACGGCATCTGAAAGCCCCAGCCATGCCATGTTCATCACAAAAATTTCAACACAGGCACCCTTGCCTTCGGTATCACCCCCAAAACTCAAGCGGTAATAAGGGGGTAAATCCAAGTATTTCAACAGTTTATCTTGGTGTCCATTTTTTACTTCATGGTTACCCAACGTTGTAAAGAAGGGGATCTCCTCATCAAAAAACGATTGATAAGCTTTACCGATGTTATTGTAAAAATGATCAGGATGCCCACTTTGATTATGCGGGGCATCATCTGGGCTAGCAGGGTCTTTTTCAGCGTATACATTATCGCCCATACTCAGCAAGCAATCCCACTGATAATCGTAGCCTTCTTCGTTTTTTAACCCTTTGGGCAACCCCTCAATAGCAGCAATGTTATATTTTAAGGTTGCATTATTGTAACCAGGGTCGCCCAATACAGGAATGTAAAACCGCCCATTTTTTGACCGAGGCTTGGGGAAGCAAAACCGTGGGGTTTGAATCTCGATAGCGTTACCCTGAATATCCTTGACAGTAGCCGTACTGGTTGAAAAGATGAAGGGGTCAGAGGGGTTGGTTTTATCTTGTAAGTTTTGAATGCTGGGTAGCACATTATTGATCCAATCATGGCTACGCAAACTACCCGTAAATTTACTACGGATGTTGGTTAAATTTTTATCTACGCCAAACCAAAACGATTCCCAGCCGTTAGGTTCTGTACCATAACCCGCTTCTGTTAGCCCAGCTTGTTCAGCCGTTATTTTGTTAAAGCGTTCATTAAAGGCAACAATGTAAGGGTTATTGGTATCCATATCTGAAAAATTGGGCGATGCAGCAGTAGAACCACTCCGTAAGGAAGGGTGGGTTATTTGCAGAGCAAAGCAATCGGCTGGCGAAAGCGTTAGAGAAGGGAGGGGCGTTTGTTGTTGCAAACGCACTGATTGCTTTGCCAAACCAGCCAATTGGGACGGTTGAACTGTTGAAAAACCAGAAAAAAGATTCATTGAAGAAAAAAACCAATGAGCGTAAAAGCGAAAAAAGAGGGAAAAAGAAAGCTACAGTTGAAAAAAGTCTTGAGAAAGAAAAAACGTGCGGTGCCAGTAAGTAGGTGCATGGGCGAAAAAAATTCGCCCATTTCGGTGAAACACTTATTTTTTAGGGCGTAACGTAGGGAATAAAATCACATCGCGAATACTAGGAGAATTGGTTAGCAACATGGCTAGCCTATCCAACCCAATGCCTAAACCACCTGTGGGGGGCATGCCATAAGCCAAGGCTAGTACATAATCTTCATCTAGGGGTTGGGCTTCATCGTCGCCAGAAGCCCGTTCGGCCATTTGGGCTTCAAATCGGTGTTGTTGGTCTTCAGGGTCAGAAAGTTCCGAAAACGCATTGGCTAATTCCCAGCCATTCACATACGTTTCAAAGCGTTCGGCTACCAGCGGGTTTGCCCTATGCACCTTGGCTAGCGGAGAAATATCTTTCGGTAAATCCGTTACATGCGTGGGTTGAATCAGCAGATGTTCCACTTTTTCACCAAAGACGGCTTCCACCACTTTGCCCCAAATGGTGCCTTCTTCCACTTCAACACCCAAGGCTTTGGCTTGTTGACGGGCTGCAACGGCATCAGGGAAATCTAAAAACTGAACGCCTGCGTGTTCTGCCACTAAATCACACATAGAAGCCCTTCGCCACGGCGAGGCAAAATCTAGCGTTTTACCTTGAAATTCAACCTGTAAAGACCCATTCACCGTTTGGCAAGCGTGTTGCACCAAGGCTTCAGTCAACGCCATCATATCCGTATAATCCACATACGCTTCGTACAGTTCTAACGAGGTAAACTCAGGGTTATGGCGGGTATCAATGCCTTCATTACGGAAGCATCGGTTAATTTCATACACTTTGTCGCTCAAACCGCCTACAATCAAGCGTTTCAGGTGAAGTTCAGGGGCAATCCGCAAGAACAACGGCATATCCAGCGTGTTGTGATGCGTTAAAAACGGCCGAGCCGAAGCACCCCCTGCAATGGTATGTAACATGGGTGTTTCTACAGATAAGTAACCCCGCTCATTCAAATACGTTTGCAACGCCATAATAAGCTGAGACCGCTTGCGTAAGGTATTACGGCTTTCTTCATTAACAATTAAATCTAAATACCGCTGACGATACCGCACTTCAACATCCGTTAAGCCATGATATTTTTCAGGCAAAGGCAAAATGGATTTCGATAAAACGCTCAACGTGGTAGTTCTAACCGAAAGTTCGCCCCGAGGGGTTCTTCGAATAGTGCCGCTAACGCCCACAATATCGCCCACATCCAGCAATTTTAATAAGGGCAATTGGTCTGCTTGCACGGATTCCTTATGGCAAAAAACTTGAATTTTCCCTGTGGTGTCCATCACATCCAAAAACATCCCAGAATTGCGGATTGCCATAATTCTGCCCGCCACTTGAACCACATCCGTTGTTTCAATGCCTGATTCTAAGGCTTCATATTGCTGATGCAACGCTTGGGCGGCATGCGACCGTTTAAAGCTGTAAGGGTAAGGGTTCACGCCTGCTTCTTTTAAGGCTTCTCGTTTTTGAAGACGGCTTTCCACGGTATAATGGGCATCGCCAGAAAACAAACTAGCCGAAGAGGAGGGGGTAACAATGGCTTCTTCAGTATTGGTGGTGGTTTCAGGTGTTACAGGGGTAGACATAGGGAGGGTGCTTTCATCAACAGTAAGGCTTTATTTTATATCTTTTATTAAGCGTTAAAAATGGGGTTAAGTCAAGGTGGAAACAAGGTATAATACCAATTGAAAGATTGAATGGCGTGTTCTCTCATCGATTGTTGTTCCTTACTTTAGCTGGTGGGCGTTAAGGGGGTTCTTGTTCGTTGATTGCCCCGCAATC
>JAPLIO010000164.1 GCA_026389055.1 Candidatus Melainabacteria bacterium
ATACCACTACGGGTATGGACGGGGGGATGTTCTTTTTGCCCCTTCGGTGGACGGAACGCATCGGCAGCTGCAGAGCAAATGCGATGGTCGTTCCTACTGAGTGGTTTGAACTCTTACGCTATTTAATCTGTGAATTGGTATTACCAGTAACAACGTAGACGCTGACGATAGGTCTATTTGAAAATGGTATAAGATATTTTGCACTATTACCTTACTTAGGGTAAACTTTTTTAGAAGGCAATACCAATTTATAGAAGCTAGTAACCCCATGAAATTTAGTGTGTTAACACTCTTCCCTGAACTCATTGAAACCTACACCACTACCAGCATTATTGGCAGAGGCGTAGCCAGCGGAGCCATTACCGTTGAAGCCATTAACCCCCGAAACTTTACCACCAACAAACACAAAAAAGTAGACGATACCCCCTACGGCGGCGGAGCAGGCATGGTACTAGCCTGCCAACCCGTGATAGATGCTTACCGCTCATTATTGCCACTGAATCCAAAAGCCAAGGTGATTTTAACTTCGCCCACAGGGCAACAATTTACGCACAGCCTAGCCAAGCAATGGGCAGAAACCACCGACCAACTGGTGATTTTATGCGGGCATTACGAAGGGTTTGACGAACGCATCGTTGAGTTAATTCCCGAACTAGAAGCCGTTTCCGTAGGAGATTTTGTGGTTACAGGGGGCGAACTACCCGCTTTGCTGATGATTGATGCCGTTTCTCGGCTGGTAGCAGGGTGTGTGCAATCGCAGGAAAGCGTGGAGAATGATTCGTTTTATAATGGCTTGTTAGATTTTCCGCATTACACCAAACCCGCCGTGTTTGAAGGGCTTGAAGTGCCGCCAGTACTACTTTCGGGCAATCATGCCGAAATTGAAAAATGGCGAAAAGCCCAAGCGTTGGCACGCACTAAAGCCATGCGTCCAGATTTATTGGATCGATAAATTGATAGCCATAGTCATACCAATTCGTAGATTAAATAGTTTGGTTTAAAATAAATTGTTGATGCTGTTTTAATAGCGTAAAACCTTAAATCTGTAATCTGCTCTTTACTCAAACAAGGCATTATAGGGTATTCTATTAAGCGGATAACCCATACTGGGTCCACATTCTGCCGATTTTAACGCAACATCACTATAAGCTATAAATGAAGTTGTATCTGAAAGATTACAAACTAATCCTATTTGATCTCCACCAATGACACCTGCCTTAGAAATACCATCAGGCTTACTATCTATTATCCAACTAATATAGGTGGATGAAGGTAAGGCATCTCCTCCAATCCAAATTTTAACACCATTAGGAAGAACCCACCTACCAGAATGATTATTTGAAGCAGCGGTAATTCCTTGATCGTTCCAATTATGGTTACAAGGGGGAGCAATAGTTCCCATGGGGCATTGCACCCCATTAAACTTGTTACTAAAATACTGTATTAACGGAGAAGTACTACTCTGAATATCAAAGCTAGCCATGCTTGCAAAATCACCGTTTAATACACCGTTTTGCAATACTTCTCGTATAACCTGAATACTCTCTTTTTGTAACGCTCTATTTTTGCTTCTTTCAACACTTACCACAATACTAGGCACGGTCAACCCTGCAATTAACCCCAGTACGGCTAAGCTGACCAATAATTCAGAAAGGGTAAAGCCTAGCTTAATGGCTTGTGGCTTGTGGCTTGTGGCTTGTGGCTTGTGGCTTGTGGCTTGTGGCTTGTGGCTTGTGGCTTGTTTTGAGCATATCATAAAAGCATCCTATTGTGAAGTGGGTAAGAAGAAGTAAGCTTAAGCTTAATCTACTCTTCGACCCTTTTCCCTTAAACTTTAGCCACGACATTAACCTCGGTTTATGGTAGGATAATCAAACTGTTTTGAACTGACACTTATTTTTTTGAGGCTCACGTCTTTATGGCTATTATCGCTTGGGTAAAACAAACCACGTTGATGACCGTTTTTGGTACACTGTTTACGGTTGTATTAGCAGGGTTTATCTACCTTATTTCAACCCAGCCCTTCGTCGTGCCTGTAGGGTTCGGCGTGATCCTGCCAATAGGGTACATTCCCATTATCGCCACCGTGGCGAGTGCTATTGCCACTTCGTTTTTTTGGTTGGTCGGGATGAAGTTTCTGCACGTTGCGTTGCTTCGCAAGCTAAACAAAGCCGAAAATGCCAGCCTTTCCGCCGAAGTTCAGCAAGATAAAGTGAAACAACTAGAAGCCCAAGTAAAAACACTAGAAACCGCTCTTTCTAAAGCATTAAACGTATAAGGAATGTTACAATGTCTACCCCCTCTTTACCTGTTTGCTTTGAAGCTAGCCCTGTTCAAGTAACCTTACCTGTGGGTGTACACGCATGGTGTAGTTGCGGGCTAAGTGCTGATGGTACGTTTTGCGATGGTAGCCACAAAGGCACCACGCTTCGCCCGCAAATAATGAAAATTACAGACCACCCCGAAACCTGCCATCTATGCCGATGCAAGCGAACCAACACCGCCCCATTCTGTGATGGTTCGCATACAAACCTGTAGGGGTGCGATTTATCGCATCCGTTCTGTAAACCCTAGGCGGACGTGATGAATCACGCCCCTACAAATAGAATTTCATCATTTCAATAGAAAGGCTCTATAATCATCATGGCTACAACAGCAACCTACACTAAAATATTACTGGCTTATTCGGGCGGATTAGACACAACCACCATTATTCCGTGGTTAAAAGAAAACTACCCCCAAGCGGAAATTATCGCCTACTGTGCCAACGTGGGGCAATTAACGGCTGAAGAAGCAGAAGCCATGCAGCTTCGAGCAGAATCAACAGGGGCAACCAAGCTGATTGTTGAAGACCTAACCGAGGTTTTTATTACAGACTACGTTTACCCCACCCTCAAAGCCCACGCCATATATGAAGGCGAATACTTGTTGGGTACTTCCATGGCACGCCCCTTAATTGGCAAACGCTTGGCAGAAGTAGCCGTAGCCGAAGGGGCAGACGCTATTTGCCATGGTGCTACAGGTAAAGGCAACGATCAAGTTCGGTTTGAATTGGCGTTTAAGGCGTTTGCTCCGCACTTGCCCATTATCGCTCCATGGCGGATTTGGGATATTGCTTCCCGAGACGATGCGATGGCTTATTTGCACGAACGGGGCATTCATTTGCCGTTTCGGGTGGAACAAAGCTATAGCCGAGATGAAAACATTTGGCATCTTTCCCATGAGGGTTTGGACTTAGAAAACCCAGCCCAAGCCCCAGATTACCCTCATATTTTGCAACTAACTACGGTGTTGGAACAAACCCCCAATGAAGCGGAACTGGTTACTATTCGCTTTGAACAGGGTATTCCTACCCAAGTGAATGGCACCCAGCTTGACCCTATCAATTTGTTAAAAACCCTTAATGCCTTAGGGTCTAAACATGGTGTGGGCTTGGTAGATATGGTTGAAAACAGGCTGGTGGGCATGAAATCCAGAGGGGTGTATGAAACCCCCGGTGGGGCGTTGCTTTATAAAGCCCATGCTCAATTGGAACATCTCTGCTTGGATAGAGCGAC
>JAPLIO010000145.1 GCA_026389055.1 Candidatus Melainabacteria bacterium
GTGCCTGCTTGTAAAGCCCCTCTTCTGCTTCAGTTAGTTGGGGCAACAACCACTGCAAGCACACCACTTGGGTTTCCGCCCGAGCCAACCCAATAGAGAAATTATGCAATTGTTCCACCTGTAACAACCCTAACCTAGCCATCGCCCATTCCCGAACCAACAATTCAAACACGCCATCGCCCAAGTGAGCTAACGCCCTAGGGTGGCAGGTTTCGATGGTATTGGCGGTTTCTAAAGGCGAATGAACGCTTAAAAGCCCTCGTAATAAGTGGCTTTGCGTTGTTAGCGTTTCCATGAAATGCTACTTCCTTGAGGGGTATCGGTCAGCGTGCCCCCTAGCGTTTCAACGCCTGAACGAATAACATCCGCCAACGCCCAATTTTTGGCTTGTTTCGCTTCGGTACGAAGACTTAATAGGCCCGATTCCCAAGTTTCAGCGGTTTGAAATAACGCCAGTTGTTCTGCAGATAACGCCGTTGAAAAAACCGAAACAAACTGGTCAACCGTTGGCTGATTACTCTGCTTAACGGCTTCATTGCCTTCTAGTTGAAAAAAATCAGACACCCTAAAACCCAACACTTGCAATGCAATGAGCAAAACCGTTAATAACGGTTGTTTTTCCGCTGTTGTTTCTGCTTTGCGAAGCTGTTTAACCAGCCCATTAATGCTAGCCAACGCCCGAGGGGTGTTTAAATCTGAAGCTAACGCCTCTAAAAAATCAGGCAGTTGGGTTTTTAGGGTTTCTCGTGCGTTGTCATCATCCCAAGCAGGCAGGGTGGTGGCTATTTCGGGGAAAGTAGGCAGTAGGTGAGTCATAAAAATAGAAAATTTTATCGCCCAGTTGTGGGCTGCATCTAAGGCTTCAGGGGTGAAATCCACAGGCATTCTGTAGTGATTAGTCAAAATAAAGTAGCGAAGGGTATTGGCAGGATAATGCGTCAACAACTCCCGAATCGTCGAAAAATTGCCGAGCGATTTAGACATTTTTTCGCCATCTACATTGACAAACCCATTGTGCATCCATGTGTGAACAAACGGCTTTTTACCCGAACAACATTCAGATTGAGCAATTTCGTTTTCATGGTGAGGAAAAATTAAATCTGCCCCGCCTGCGTGAATATCAATGGTTTCGCCCAGCACGGTGCGTATCATACTAGAACATTCAATATGCCAGCCCGGTCTGCCTCGTTTTACGCCTTGAAATGCCAAACTTTCGGGTGGGTTCCACGCATAACTATCTTCAGGGTTTGCCTTCCATAAGGCAAAATCCGAAGGGTGGCGTTTGTCGGCATCAATTGAAACTCTTGCCCCTGCTTGGGTGGCTTCAGGCGGACGGTTTGACAGTTTACCATAATCTGCCATGGTGGCAGTTTCAAAGTTTACATCGCCCGTAGCGGTAACATAGGCGTGTTTTTTATCCAGCAAGGTTTCAATCATGGCAAACATGCCGTGTTCGCCTTTGATGTGGTCTGTTGCTTTAGGTTCAAATGTGGGCGGTAGCGTGTTGAGTGCCGCCATATCTTCGTGAAACCGAAGGGTATTTAAGTCTGCAACGGCTTCGGGGGTGGTTTGTTGTGCTTCAGCCCGATTCAAAATTTTATCGTCAACATCGGTAATATTACGCACATAAGTAACCCCAAAGCCAAATAGCTGTAGGGTTCGCACCAATACATCCCAGCTCATGTAGCAACGGGCATGCCCAAGGTGGGGGAAATCATACACGGTTGGGCCGCAAACGTAAAGTTTTACATTGGTCGCATCCATCGGTTCAAATGCGGATGTACTGCGGGTAAGCGAATTATAAAACTGAAGCTGGGGTAGCATAAAAGCAAACTTTCATTAAAAAACGAGACTGGTTAGTCTTCTCATTTTAGCGTTAAGATGCGTTTAATTCAAGGTGATATATTCACTATAACCACCTGAGGTTAGGGTTAAATTGCTTTTATCATGGAACGATGGCATCGTTTATGCTATTTTTGAGAAAATAACCCCCTCTCTCATACCATTTTCAAATGGGAATAGCGTTAGATGGATACTAGGCACCAGCAAGTAAAAAACCGCAGGTGTACACAGACGTACATTGAGGATTTTTTACTTGCTGGTAACAACGTAGACGCTGACGATATTTCTATTTAAAAATGGTATCAACCAACGGATGCTACTATCGTGCCAACCCACACCGAAACGCCCAAAAAATCACCCCAAAAACACACCTGCATTCATGTGGAACAAGCCTGCACCCACAACCTGCACAACGTAACGGTAGATATCCCCAAACACCAGCTAGTGGTGTTTACAGGCGTTTCAGGTAGCGGAAAATCCAGCCTCGCCTTCGATACCATCTACGCCGAAGCCCAACGCCGCTTCATGGATAGCCTCAGCGACTACGCCAAGCAATTCATCGGGCATAGTAACCCACCCCCTGTGGCTTGGATGACGGGGCTTTCGCCCGCCATTGCCATTGAACAAAAAACCGCCAGCTATTCCCCTCGTTCCACCGTGGGCACGGTTACCGAAGTGATGGATTACTTCCGAGTGCTGTTTGCACGGGCAGGCACGCCCCATTGCTCCAGTTGCGGAGCCAACATTCAGCCCCAATCGCCCACGCAAATGAAAGAACGCCTGCTAGCCCTTGGCGAAGGCACGAAATTGCAACTGCTAGCCCCTGTCGTCAAAGGCAGAAAAGGCGAATACGGCGTATTGTTTCATCAACTCCGCAAAGAAGGCTATAGCCGAGTGCGGGTAGATGGCGAAGTGCTGGAACTAGACGAATTGCCCGAAACCTACAAGCTAGCCCGCTACAAAATCCACCATGTGGAAGTGGTGATAGACCGCATTGTGCTGAAAACTAGCGATAGTGTGGTGCATCGGCTGGAAGAAGGCATTGCCAAAACGCTCAAAAAAGGCGAAGGCACGCTGATAGCCCTCTATCAACAACCGAACACCTCGGTTTTTACAGAAACGACGTTTTCAAAATTTCTCAGCTGCCTTCCCTGCCAACTGGATTTTGGCGAAATGGCTCCCCGTTTGTTTAGTTTTAATTCGCCGTATGGAGCTTGCCCAACGTGCCAAGGTACGGGGCAAGAAGTGCATTTTAATGCAGATTCCCTCATCACGCTACCGCATCTTTCGTTGGAAGCGGGGGGTATTCCCGTTTTGTTAGAATTGATGGGTAAACGCTCATTTAATGCCTTTATTCCCCTGCTAAAAGAAGCCTTGGCTCCGTACCCACTACCCACCCACTTGCCCTTCACCCAATGGACAGACTTTGAAAAAACGCTCCTTTTATATGGGAAATCCGCCATCGAAACCACCGAAGAAGCCGAATCCGAAGCGGAAGGGGTGGGGTTTATCAAGCCCAAAAAATCTACCTTAGAAAAAGACCCTCCTCGGCTTAATGCGGATACCAAAGAGGCTTGGGCAATCAGCTTCTTGGCGGAAACAGATGAAGAAGTGGCTTCGTTAGGCGAACTCGATGGCTTACTGGAAAATTTTCACGGCTTAGTGCCGTTGTTGAAGGCTCGGTTTCAATCGGGTAGTAATGCCCTAAAAGCCAAGCTAGCCCCTTGTTTTAAAGCCCATACTTGTAATGAATGCAAGGGCGTTCGGCTCAATGCGTTTGCTCGTTCGGTTACGCTGGGTAGCCATGGGCTGACGATGCAAACCTTGCATGACTATTCTATCGATGCCCTTTATTTGGCGGTAAAAGCCTTGTGGGAGCAACTTTCCCCTACCCAATTGCTCATTGTACAAACCCCGCTGAAAGCTGTTGAAACGAGGCTCAAATTTCTGTTAGATGTTGGGCTTAGTTACCTCACCCTCGGGCGTAGAGCCGATACGTTGAGTGGGGGAGAAGCTCAACGCATTCGGCTAGCTAGCCAGATAGGCTCAGGGTTGGTGGGCGTGCTTTATGTGTTGGATGAGCCTTCTATTGGGCTGCATCCGCATAACAATCAGCAGTTGATTGAAAGCCTAAAAACCTTGCGAGATAAAGGCAATTCCGTGTTGGTGGTGGAACATGACGAAGAGATGATTCAGCAAGCGGATTGGGTGATTGATATCGGCCCTCATGCTGGGCGTTTGGGTGGGCAACTGATAGCCGAAGGCACGGCGGAAACCATCGCTAAAACGGCTGGTTCTGTTACAGGGCAGTATTTGGCTGGCACGAAAAAAATCCCCGTGAATACCAATCATCGTAAGGGCAATGGCAATGCTATCACGCTAAAAGGGGTGAATCGGCATAATTTGAAGAACTTAACGGTTGCCTTTCCCTTAGGTAAATGGACGACGGTTACAGGCTTAAGCGGGTCGGGCAAAAGCACGTTGGTGCTGGATTGTTTGTACCCTGCCATTGAAACCTACCTTAAAACCATGACCCTTTCCTACGGCAGAAAACGGGTGCTGCCTGAAGGCGAAACGCTCCCAGATAATTGGCTGCCCCCCGAAGGTGTGAAAACCGTTTCGGGCTTGGAACATATTGATAAACTGGTGGTGGTTGATCAATCGCCCATTGGCAGAACGAGCCGTTCAAACCCAGCAACGTATACGGGGTTGTTTGATAGTATCCGCAATTTGTACGCCAATACGGCGGCTGCCAAACAGCGAGGCTTTACGCCCGCCCACTTTAGCTTTAACGTGAATAAGGGGCGGTGCGAAACTTGCATGGGGGCGGGTACGGTAACTTATAAAATGGGCTTATTGCCAGATTCTAGCGTGCCATGCCCTGTTTGCGAAGGTAAGCGGTATAAGCCTGAAATTTTGGCGGTGAAATATGAGGGGCTTAACATTGCGGAATTGCTGGAAACGCCCATAGAACAGACATTGCCCCTGTTTGAAAGCCATGTTATTTTACATAAGCAGTTGCAGGTGTTGGTGGATGTTGGCTTGGGGTATTTGGCGTTGGGGCAGGGGGCTCCGTTTCTTTCGGGGGGGGAAGCACAACGGTTGAAGTTAGCCACGGAATTGATGTTACCGCTCAGAAGTCGCTCAGTTGTGGGGCAGACGGTTTATTTGTTTGATGAGCCTTCGGTGGGGTTACATTGGGAAGATTTAGCGACGTTGGTAACGGTGATGAATAGGCTGGTAGATGCGGGGCATACGGTGATAGCGGTGGAGCATCAGCTAGATTTTATTGCGGCGAGTGATTGGGTGATAGACCTTGGCCCTGAAGCGGGGCAGGCGGGCGGACAGATTGTGGCTGTTGGCACGCCTCAGAAAATTGCTAGCACGAAAGCCAGCTTAACGGGGCATTACCTCCACCCGTTTTTGAAGGCGAGATGTTAATTTTTCATAAAACCTCTTGCAGTTTTAACTAGAATTAGCGATAATAAAAAATAGCCACCCATGCTGTTACATGGATGACTATCTTTTCTTAGTTCGCTATTTTAATAGCTGGCTAAGAAGCTCAAGGATGGCTTTCGCCAACCTGAGAATCAAAATGATTAAATTAATCATTTTAAC
>JAPLIO010000224.1 GCA_026389055.1 Candidatus Melainabacteria bacterium
AAACTTTGAATAACCGTTTGCCGAATTAAATCATCCACACTCAATTCATACCCTCGCCAAGTGGGGAGGCTTTCAGCATCTAAGGCTTCATAATAGGCGGGTAGTTTTTTCAAGTTTTGGCTATAATGCCCATTCCAGCTACTAATGGCACTAATGCCAAAGCCCACCAATTCCGCCTGCCCGGAACGGGTAGTATAGCCCATAAAATTACGATTCAACGTTTCCGTTTCCCACGCAACGCTTAATTCATCGGCTGGTAAAGCAAAATGATCCATCCCGATGTAGTGATAGCCTGCTTGTAGGAATTGCTGCGTACTTTGGCAGAAAATAGCATACTTCATTTCCCCGCTAGGCAAGGCGGATTCTGGCATTTGCTTTTGCCAAGGTGCCATCCACGGAATATAAGCGTAATTATAAAGGGCTAGCCTGTCAGGCTTCAATTGGAGCACTTGTTCAATGGTACGTTCAAACGTTTCAGGGGTTTGGAAGGGCAAGCCATAAATTAAATCGATATTAACGCCCTTAAAGCCCAAGCTTCGGGCTTGTTGCACCAGTGTTTGAGTTTGTTCAAATGGTTGAATACGGTTAATGGCTTCTTGCGTGGCGGGGTTAAAATCCTGCACGCCCAAACTAATACGATTAAACCCCAACTTCGCCAAGGTTTGCAAATGCTCAACCGTCGTAACCCGAGGATCCACTTCTACGGCAATTTCAGCATCGGGGGCAAGGGTAAAGGTATTAAAAAACAGAGTGGTTATCTGCTGTAATTGTTCAGGGGTTAGGTAGGTGGGTGTACCTCCGCCATAGTGAAATTGCGTTACAGGACGAGACAAATCGAGCTTTTCAGCCATGAGTGCCAATTCTTTTTCAAGATAAGAAAGGTAGGTTTCTGCATGGGTTTTTTGCTTGGTGATAACCACGTTGCAGCCGCAAAAGAGGCATCGGTTTTCGCAGAAGGGCAAATGCACATAAACCGAATAAGGTTGAATATTTGATTCTTCCGTTTTAGATTGCCCTAAAACGGTTGCCAGTTGCGGGGCAGAAAATGCCTCGTTCCAGATGGGGGCGGTGGGGTAGCTGGTGTAGCGAGGCCCTGTTAGGTTATAGCGTTGTAATAACGCATCTGGCACAATGGTTGATTGCTGAAACAGGGTGGCGAAATCCGCTTGGCGGGCTTGCTGATTAGTCAGCGTTTTAGGCGTGTTTAAAGGCATGATAATAGCTATTCTGTGGTTGCTGAAACGACAAGAAACAATAGCTATATTATGAGGTAAAAGCAAGACAACTACAAGGAGTGGATTTCACCCAAAAAGCCATTAAACTTCGCTTAAATCCCGAGCAATGGCTTGTTCAATAACCAACGCAATCGAAGGGATAATCTGCTTCTGAATTTCATCTGGTGTATCTTTCAACATTTGAATAGCCGATTGCAACGTTTCGTTTACATCATACCAACGCTTGCCATAAGTAGGCATCACCAAATCTTGTGCTTTTTCAATTAACGATTGCCTAAATTCTTCAGGGCAAAGTGTCGCTTCGTTTTGCAATTCTTCTAACCGATGTTCCACAATCACAGAAATAATATTGAGTGCCACTTGGGCATGAAACTTATTAGGGGCTACCCGCAAACTTTCCAAGGCCTTGGTTAAGGCAGGGTCTTTATCATACCAACGTTGAGACGATGCACCCGAAGGATAGATGTTTTCAGGCTCAGTAGTGGGTCTATGGGTCGTCATCATAAATGGGTGGTTCCTATCAATAGCATCGTAGCGAAGCGGTGGGTTAAAGCCTAACCTTAGGAAGGTTTAAAGGCTTGCATTTGGTTTGGGTTCATGGTTTTATATACTATGTTACAGATTATTCTCGTAGGGTGCAACAAGAACCCCTTGGATGGTCTAGTTTTTTTTGGCATTGTAGCTCAGTTGGTTAGAGCATACGGTTCATACCCGTAGGGTCGGTGGTTCGAATCCACCCAATGCCAGTATATTAGACCTCTTGCATGACTCGAGAGGTGGGTGCAGATTCTAGGAATGAGGAACGGAGAATTTGACGTGTACATAGAAGTACATAAGAATTTGAGTACCGCAAATGACAACGAAGATGCCCCAGATATCGAGTCATGCAAGAGGTCTATTATGGGGATAATTAAATAATAGGGGTCTTTAGGCTAGGGGAAATCAAGCTTTTATAAGCTTTGGGAAAAAACGAGACATTTCATCATTAAACTTTTAAATAAACCGTACCGATAATACCATTACTACCCATTTCACTGATACCAAGCTACCAATAAACTCGGTAGCACTACTAGGAGTTTAATAACCAATGATGATGATGAGTCTTCCTTCCCAAAGTTCGCCGCACCCATCCCAGCTTACAGCCAACACGCCTTCGCCAATAGCCAACACGCCTTCGCCTACAGCCAACACGCCTTCGCCAATAGCCAACACGCCTCCGCCAATAGCCAACACGCCTTCGCCTGCAGCCAGCCAACCCAAAGCAGAAACACAGTTTACTGTTCAGGGTATTTTAAACCCTCAAGTTACAGGGCAAACCCAATTAGATAATCTACTCATCTCCATCAATTCATTACCGTTATGGATTAGACAAGTGATTTACACCGATTTACGCGATGCTCTTGAAAAAGAGATGACGGCTAAAACGATGAAAACCTTAGATAAAGAAAACTTTCTGCAGTTGTGGGATCCTATTCTCACGACTCGGGGGAAGAATGAATTGCTGAACCCCAGTGCAGATGTTTCTAAAAACATTCAGCTATTACTAAAGGCGTGCAAAAACGGACTGAATGTTGCCAGTATTTGTACAGAGTTCAACTGGACGCTTGAGAAATGTTGTATTTTACTGTGCGATACCATTGCAGCAGGCTACCTAGAGCCTTCTATTTCAATTATTATTGATGCTACCATGCGCTATTTGGGGAATAAAACGCGATTAGGAGAATACTTGGTACATTCTCAACGCATTACGCAAGAAGAAATGGATCAAGCGTTGATGACGCAACAATATATTTCCGTTGCCATGGGTGAACGCACTAACATCGGAGAAATTTTAGTTCGTTTAGAACTGGTAGACCAAGAAGACGTAGAAGCCATTTTGTTTTTAAAAGAAGAAAGTTCTAAAGTCTTCAAAGTACAGATGTAGGTTACAACATGGCAAACAGGGCATTAAACCCTATCTGCACTTGCGTTTTCAATGCCGTTAGTTCTGAAAAATCTTCTTTTACAAACGCATCAAACAGTTGTTCTATCGTAATGGCATCTATCTCCGTAACGGGTTGATTAGGCAAGCCAATCGCTTGACATAAAGCCGTTACTTTCGGGTCATAATCCAACGCAAATACGGGTACTTCATGCAGTAAGCCTGAAACCACACTATGGTACCGCATCCCAATCAGGGCGTGGCACCCTGCAATAGCCTTGCTTAAATGGGAAACAGGAGCCATCACGCTTTTAACTTGCCCTTTGGGCTGATTCAACACGGCTTCTTTCACCCAAGCATCTAACTGCGATAAAATTTCGGTATCCATCGTTTCTTGGCAGGGTAGCAACACCAATTCCACGGGTTTCCCAACACTAGCAATAAAACTAGCTAACAGTTGAGCAAAAAGCTGGATTTTTTCCATGCTAACCGTTGGGTGAGGCCGCAATGAAATACCCAACCGAAACAAGGGGGCATCTGCTTGATTGAGCGGGTTAGGCGGACGAACAGGTAAGGTTTCATCAGGGGTTAAAGCCCATACGGCATCCGCAGTAACAAACGGACGGTTACCCGTTAAGGTAGTAACTAGCTCTGCACTTTTTTCATCTCTGACCATCACGAACTGGGCGGATTTTAAGGCGATTTTTGTGAACCATTTTGAAAAAGGACGCTCTATAGGCCCCACACTTTGAAAGGCGTGAACGACTTTTTTACCTAGCAATCTGGCTAAAATCATCAATCCGCCGTAGTATATGACGCTTTTAGGGCTGGTAGTATCTTGAAATAGACCGCCCCCACCACTCAAAAAAATTTGACTGTTCAAGATGCCTGCCACCACTTGAAACGGGTTACTGCGGTTGATGGCACCTACTTTCAAAGTAGCACGAGTGGTTACGGGGGCGTTTGAAAGTACGGTTACTTTTAACCCTTGTTGCGTTAATTGTTGGCATAGGCTTTGGCAGATTAGTTCGTCTCCGTAGTTGGCGAAACCGTAATAGCCACTAAGCAATATGCGTTTTTGTGGGGTAGAAGTTACTGACATGGATTGTCTTTATCCCTTTTCATTCAAAAAATCACAACAGTGAGCAGATAAAAATACTGGACTTATTCTAACATGAGCATACCCATTTTTCAGCCTTTAACATTCGCTAACTTAACACCTGAAATAAAAGCGGAACTTCCTATTTTGCCAGATGTTATTGGAATTTTTAGCTTCAAATCATAGGCAGTTGGAAATAGGCTGGTGCGAGCGTAGCGAAGCAGGGCAATTAGGGAGCCTCTAGCTTCCGCCCAAGCCTATTTTCAACGTACAAGCAACCAATTAGCCAGTTGTTCCCCTGGGGATTATTAAGGGGGCGGTGAGCAGCCCCTTAATTT
>JAPLIO010000140.1 GCA_026389055.1 Candidatus Melainabacteria bacterium
CAGGCAGTTTTTTCCAGAAGATTTCTTGGATTTCATCTAAGTCCATTTTCCGAACCAAATCAATCACAAGCGTTTTAACATCCACGGTGTGTGCTAGTTCTTGATTCTCTAAATAAATGGCTAATTCGTCTGGTGTCATCGTCGGGTGCTTTGCAACCTTTCATTGTTTGTTGAATGCCAAAAAAGCAATAGATACTTGAGGTTGCGTAAAAAGGTTTCAGTAGGATGTGATAGCTAGGCACGAGGAACGCAATGACGGGCGTTTAGCCCTAACTAAATAACCGAATGAGTACCGCCGCAGTAACAACGCTAGCACGCCTAATGGAGCCTTTTTACGTAACCTCACTTTTAGTTTAACAAACTTTTAGGCTATTAGCACACTTTATTTTTCCCTATTGCCCCATCTTCTGTAGAAACAAAACAGGAGAACAACCCGCCATCCTTAGCAGATTATCCTCCTGTTAGCAATTGTTTCAAAACCCGATACTAGGCGTGCATATCCAATTTCATACCAGCACCATGAGGTTTTGCTCCTGCTTTTTTAGTAGCTTTGTTTTGAACTTCTAACGCATCAGCTTGCATTTTAACAGCATCTGCTTGAGCTTTTACTTGAGCCACGTTATTGGCTGGGTTTGAAGCGGCTTGTAACGCTTGAAAGTTGGGTTGAAATGTGTTCATTGATACCATCATGGGGGTTATTTACCTTTCTAACACGGTTTGAATGTTATTATTAAAAATCAAACCACTGGGAATGGGGAACAAAAAAGAACTAGGGACAAAAAACAAAAAGAAGCACTACACCAAGAAACTAAAAGCCCATCCGAAGTTAGAAGACTTATTAGTATTTTATCCAGTTAAGCACAGAACAATTTGAACAGACAATGAAGAAATATAAGAAAAGGAAGTGTCGCACAAACAAACAATATTCACACAACCCCTTTATTCTACCCCTAATAGCCCTTGTTGGCAAACAATTTTCATACAATTGTAACAATAACCCCAGTTTACTAAGAAAAGAGAGCATTAAAAATGGATTCTTTTGTTTTTATACTAATAGATTTTCGTTACAATTGTGTGGCGAAGAGAAGAAGATTCCATGACAAATACCCCCACAAGGAATACCACCCGTGCTTTTTTCAACTCCACTGCAAACAACCGCTACCCTTTGGGTAAAGTTTTTCTGTGTTGTGCAACGGTTTTTACAAAATAAAAAACACGCTTTACGGCAATGGAGTCTAACGATTCACACGCTGAATACTGAAACGCACTGGCAACAAATTGTGGCTAGCTGGGGCGATATTCAAGCAGGCAGGCTAGTTACCGCCACCCAAGCCTTCGCTGACCTTGAGATTTTAGAAGAAACTGAGGGGCTCTGCCATGAGTAGCCTAGAAGCGAAGACTATGACCGCAAGCCCTTATCATTTATTATTGACCCGCACGGCGGAAAAAGCTCAAAAAAATTTAGATAAACCCCTACGGCTCAAGCTAAAAGCGGCGTTGGAAGGCTTACTATTTGCTCCTCGTCAACAGGGCGAACAATTAAAAGACCCGCTTTCAACGTTGTTAGCTCATCATGTGAAATACCAAGGGATAGAATGGCGAA